>DASTZM010000752.1:0-4040 GCA_035764305.1 Chloroflexota bacterium
GTCGGGTCGTCGAGCGCAGCTCCGACGTGGGCGTCGAGGCGGACGAGAAGGAAGAGGCCGAGACTCCAGAGCCGGTCGCGGTCTAGCGCGGCACCGCGCGTCGGTCGCGTGACAGCGCGACCGACGCCAGCCCCACCAACCCAAACACCATCGCGGCGAGCGTGTAGCCTCGTCCGCCGTCGTTGACGTGCAGGTCGTACGGCGCGGCCGAGCCGAAGAGACGGCGGCGGAACCCCATGTAGTCGAACGCGGGATCGATCTCGGTCCCGCGCCCCGGCCCCGCGCGGAAGGGCAGCGCCGGCAGCGCGTCGTCCAGCCTCCAGAGGTCGGCTGCCAGCACGTACGGGTCGGACGTCAGCGCCGTCAGCTGCCCGGCGCCCGTCCGCGCCGCGGTCGCGCCCAGCACGCCCAGCCCCAGCGCGATCCACAGCGCCGCTAACGCCACGCTCGCCAGCCGCGCGAGTCTCCTCCCGCCCTGTGGAGGGCAGAGTGCGAGCAGCGGCAGCAGCGCCGGCAGGCAGACCGAGGCGTGGCGGAAGAACGTCGCCGGCCCGAGCCGGTCGGCCCCCAGGTCTGTCGGGGACGCCAGGATCACCGCGGCGTTGACCACCACTGCCAGCGGCGCGCCGCGCAGTGCCGGGCGCGCGCGCCAGAGCCGCAGGTAGCCTGCCAGGGCCGCCGCGCCAAGCGCCGCCGCCAGCAGCGGCCCGGTGACCTCGGACGTCGGCAGGCCCAGTACGGTCGCGTAGAACGGCAGGTTCTGGCGCACCACGATCGAGAGGTTCTGCGGAACGAACCTCGGATGCGCCACGTTTGCCCACCCGCTCGCCGCCCACAAGATCCCGAACTGCGCGAACAGCGTCGCCGCGAAGGCCGCTACCGGCCCCGCGCCCAGCGCCGCGCTCACCAGAACCGGCCGGGCGGCGCGCCGGTGGCGCCACAGCAGGCCCACGTAGAGCAGGCCGGTGTAGAACGCACCCTCCGGGCGGGTCAACGTTACCGCCGCCGACACGATCCCCAGCCCAATCCAGCGGCTCTTGACGGCGAGCAGGAGTTGCAGTGTCACCAGCGCGGCCCACAGCGCATCGGGCTGCGCCGCGCCGAGGGTGTACACCTGGTACTGGGGCCACGCCAGCACCGCCAGCGCGATGCCCAGTGCCCGGAGCCGCCCCGCACCGCACGCCCGCCCGAGTGCGTAGACCAGGAACGGGAGCGCGACGTTGGCGAGGATCAGCGGCAGGTGCGCCGCGGCGTAGCGGTGTCCGAACAGCGCGAAGCTCGGCACCAGGACGAGCGGGAAAAGCGGGAGGTCGACCAGATAGAACTCGCCGCTCCCCGGCACACCCGCCGTGACAGAGTAGCCTGCGCCGCGCACCAGCGCGTCGGCGATCCCCCAGTACCGGATCAGGTCGTCGGTCGCCACCTGGGTGTATGAGAGCGCGTGCAGCAGACTGCTCGCTCCAAGCACGAGCGCCACCGGTGGACCGAGCGTCCCGCCGAACCACACCAGCAGCGCGACGGCTGCGAGCGCCAGCGCCTTCGGCGCCGGTGTGAAGACCCACGCGTGGTGCGCCGCGTCCGATGCATAGAGGCCGACCAAGACGGCGACGGACAACGCCGCCGCCGGCAGGGCCCCCAGACCACCGCCCGCCGCGCGGCGCGACCACCAATACCAACCCGAGATACCGGCCCACGCCACCGCGCACGTGAGCCCCCATGCCGCGGTCATGCCCGCAAGTGAGGTCCGGCCGAACAGTCCCACACTCACCAGCGCCGCCGGGGGCAGCGCCAGCAGCGCCGCCGCGACGTCAGAAGATCGCGACAAGGTCCGCGTTCGCCGCAAAGACCAGGATCCGCAACCGTAGCTCGCCGGTCTGCCGCCCCACCGCCGGACTCAGGTCATCCTCCCGCATCAACCCGCCCGACTCTATCCGCGCCCGCGCACTCAGGCTTCGCAGCTCGAAGCGCCGCCACAGGCGCGGGTGCCCCGTCGAGACGAGCTTGTGGAACGAGTCGTCCTGCCCCTGGATGCGGCTGTGGATCGACGGCGTTTCGAGATACCCCCGTCCCCGCAGGACTGGGTAGTAGTCGCCCCATACGCGGATCCAATCGCCCGGTGCGCCGTCGAGTGTCACCGCCACGTCGACCTTGTCGGCGCTCAGCGCGGACAGTTCCAGCGGCACGCCGTACCACTGGGGCACTTCCGCGCGCGCCTTCCCCTGTAGCCGCGCCGTGACCATCAGCCGCTCCTCGAAGCGCAGCGGCCCGCCCTCGGTGAACGCCGGTCCTAGGCGCGTAATCTCATTTCCGTTGACCAGCACGCGCGGCACGTAGCTCTGCTGGGCGGGCCCTTGCGCGTACAGGCGCACCTCGGCCCGCGCGCCGCTGGGGAATGTCCAGCCACCAGGCAGGTCGATGCGCTGCGCCGCAATCTCTCCCGGTCGGATGACCGTCGACCACTCGTGCCACTCCGGTTGGTAGCAGGCCTGGATCAGCGAGGCCGCCGCGACCGCCGCCGCGGCGCCGAAGGCCGCCTTCGGCGCCCCGATCCACCACCCGATTGCGGCGCCCGCCAGTATGACTGCCGAGATGAGGAGTGCGCCGTGAAGCGCGTGCGCCACCACCGGCGCCAGGTCCCTGAGCGGCGCCGTGATGATCGGCACGTCCGCCCACGCCGCGACCGCGGTCACTCCCACCGCTGCCGCCGGCAGCAGCGCCTCGCGCCACGTCGTCGACGCGCGCATACGCGTCAGGCCCACCGACACGGCATGTCCGGCGAAAGGCAGCGCCAGGAGCATGATCGGGATGACGTAGCGCACGTCGATGTGCGACGCCAAGAATGGCAGTGACACGCCGAAGCCAAGTCCCGCCAGTGCAAGCGACGGTCCCCACGCACGCGGCGCGAGGCACACGCCGAGCAGCGCCAGCCACACCAGCGCGCGGTGCATCGGGGCCGCCAGCCAGCCGACGAGTGGGACACGCTCGGCGTACGTGTTGAACGGGTAGCGGTATGCGTGGACCAGCTTGTTGACCTCAGTCGCCAGCGCCTGCAGCGGCGTCGCGCGCACCTGGTCGACTGCCGCCTGCAGGTAGTCCAGGTCACGCACCTCGATGCGCATCCCCGCGGCCCGCGCCCCCGGTAAGCTCTCCACGCCGTACTTGGGCGGTACCGGCGAGTCCGGCGGCCACCAGCCCCGGTTGGGCGGGTAGATGCCCCAGTACACCTGCTGCCAGGCGTCCCCCGTCCGCGACCAGACCGCCTGCCCAAACACCAGGCCATTCAGCGCCAGCCACGGCAAGGCCACCAGCGCCAGCCCACCGGCAAAGGGCGCGACGAGCCCTACCGCGCCGCGCAGCCGCCGGCGAGCGGCGATGGCGGCGCCAGCGAGACTCGCCATTGACAGCATCCCGGCGTGCTGGAACGCCGGGCGAAGCATCAAGACTCCCACCGTCAGCCCGGCCAGTACGCGACTGCCCATCGCCCCGCGCCCCAGCGATCGCACGAGCAGGTACGCCGCGCCGGCCTGCACCGCCAGCAGCGTAGCCTCGGCCAGCAGCACCCCCGACGTCAGCACCAGCGGCGGGTAGACCGCGGCGAGCAGCCCCGCCGCCACGCCCGCCCCCTGTCCAAACGCCCGCCGCGCCGTGAGGAACAGCAGCCAGACCGTGAATGCCCCCATCACTCCCTGGGCTACCGCGGCCGCAACGTGGTTGACGCCCCCCGCCACCAGATAGATCCCCGAGAGCGTCAGCGGGTAGAGAACTCCCTGGAGAGACGCGTTGTCGATTGCGTCGCGCAGCAGAGCGCCGGACTCGGGCTGCCCCGCCGCGCGCCATGCCGCCAGGAAAGCCTGCGCGTGCTGCTCGAAGAACACCGCGTCGTCGGCCAGCACCAGCTTGGCCCCTGTGCCGACGTGCAGCAGCCGCAGCGCTAGCGCGCCAATACCTATTGCTACGCCCGCATCGGGGCGCCACCTCATGCGCCGACCTGCCACCACCGGTACTGCTGCCACGTCGTGACCGCCAGACTCGCCGCATCC
>DASTZM010000753.1:0-8762 GCA_035764305.1 Chloroflexota bacterium
GGTACTGCCATTTGAGCAGCTGCCGCAGCAGCACATCACCTGGACGGCGCGAGTCGAGGAACCGCTCCCCGGCCGGCGTGAGCGCGGCGAAGCCGTCCCTATCCGTCAAGACGAATCCGAAGAACCGGTACGTCCCCCACCGCGCGCGCGCCGTCCAGCGGAGATTCTCGTCGGAGACGTGCGCTGCCTGGCGCTGGAAGCGCAACCCATCGCGCTTTCCACTGGCGTCGGCGGGCCCGGCGCTGGGCAGCTCGCCCGACGCGCGCAGTCGGCGCCCAAATTCGAGCTGTACGCCCGAGCGCGGGCTCCACACCATGTCCCGCGCGCGCCAGTGGGGGATCAGCGACCGTAGGACGCGCAGCTCCTCACGCACCTTGGCGGGGTTGCGCGGCGAACACGGGAACGACCAGTTACCGCTGGCCACGTGGCTCCAACCCGCCGCGCCGACGAGCGGGCTTCCGCCTGGGTAGCTTGCGCGCCGCCGGCTTCTGGAAGATCACGATGTGCTGGTGGGCGATGTTTGGGATGTAGGCAAATGGGTAGCCGTAGGGCCGTAGGCGCGTACCCGCCTGGTACCAGACCTTCTCCCCCTTGGTGACGAACCCTTCCAGCTCGGCGCGCCGCGCCACGTCTGCGTGCGTAAAGAAGTAGCGGCCCCGCTGATACGCATTGCGCAGGATCACCGCCATGTACTTCCCTGGCTTGAGCACTCGGTGGCAGCCGCGCAGCACCTCTTGCATCGCGTCCAGGTACGCGTCGTAGGACGGCAGGTTGGCCAGGTCGCCGGCCGAGTCCGAACGCATGTTGTAGTCGGTACGCCGGTTGGCGTGGGCGTACCTCCCGTCTCCTGACATGGTCTGCGGCAGGTGTACGTTGTACGGCGGGTCGGTGCAGATGAAGTCGAAGCTCTCATCTGGGAAGCACTGCCGGTCCGCTAGCAGCTCACGCGCATCGCCCACGTGCATCGGGTTGGCGGGCACGACGCCGCTCTCCTGCACCACGCGCTCGTAGACGTCCGCCCACGCCGCGCTGATCTCGATCCCGACACACTCGCGCGGCGGGCGCGCGATCGCCGCGCCCAGCAGCGTTCCTCCTACACCGGCGAATGGGTCGAGCACGCGCCCACCCGCCGGCGTGAAGAACTCAACCAACTCCTTCATGAGCTGCGGCGGCTTGTTGGCGCCGTGCGCCTTGCGCAGTCGGTGCCCGAGTGCTGAGGCGTAGGCAGTGGTGACGACGCTCTTGGTGAAGAAGATCCACTCGTCCCCTGACAACTCGTTGAGCGTGTTGCGGGGATGCTTGGCGCCGCGGGGTGTCTCTGACTCCTCGCCGCGGCGCGCTACGTCGTCGCCAAGCAGCCGCGGCTGCCGCGCCTGGACCATCTGTTCTACGCCCGTCTGATCCACGATAGCATTGCGGCAGCGTGAATCGGCGGGTCGTGCTCACCGCAGCGGGGGCGCTCGTCCTGCCTCGGCTGCGGAGCCAGACCGCCGGCACATGGCGGGCGGGGCCCGAGATCCCCTCTCCGCGCTCGGAGGTGGCAGCCGCGGCCAGCGAGGGCGTCATTTACGTTCTGGGCGGTCTCGCGCAAGACGGTTCGACTCTCAGCCTGGTCGAGGCGCTCGGCGCAAGTGAGGTGGCGTGGACGCCTCGTGCGCCCCTCCCGCAGCCGCGCGATCACCTTGCTGCGGTGGAGGCCGACAACCGGCTATGGGTGATCGGCGGGTCCCCGGGCTGGTTCAACCAGCAGACGAGTCAGACGCTGTGGGTCTATGACTCCGCGGTCGACCGGTGGGAGGACCGAGCGCCGCTGCCCGAGGGCCGCGCTGCGCACGCCGCCGCGGCGCTCGATGGCCGAATCGTCGTCGCCGGTGGAATCGGTCCGGATGCGCTGCGCACGCTCGTCTACGACGTCGCGCGGGACCGCTGGTCGCTTGCGGCCCCGCTCTCCCGTCCGCGCGAGCACGTTGCCGCGACGGCGATCGACGGAAACCTCTATCTTGTCGGCGGCCGGTGGGGAGACATCGGCAACGTTGCGATGCTGGAAGCCTACGACCCGCGCGCCGACCGCTGGCGCGCGCTGGCGCCGATGCCGACGTCGCGCGGGGGTCTCGCGGCGGCGGCACTCAACGGCCGATTATGGGTCACAGGCGGCGAGGTGCTTGACGAGTCACGCGTCACGTTCCCGCAGCTCGAGGTGTACGACCCCGCGACCGACACGTGGGAGAGTGCTCCGGAGACACCGACTGGACGCCATGGGCTAGCCATGGCGGTGCGAGATGGGGAGCTGTACGTTCTGGCGGGCGGGCGACTGGCAGGGCTCGACGCCAGCGGAGTGACCGAGATCTACTCGCCGGCGTAGGGAGTCTTCCCTACGCCGCCGCGTCGAGCGACTCGGCGGTTGTTTCCGTGAGCCGTCCGTTTTGGATCAGCCAGCGCGCGAACTGGAGACGCGAAGGAGACAGATCGACTTCTGAGCGGCGCCCTTCACGCACCTCACTCCACAGTCGGACCAGTCGCACGACGTCCCCGCTCTCGGGCGCCCACCCATTGGCGGAGCAGACGTCCAGACACGCCTGCCCGGCCGGATGGTGCAGAGCCAAGCGCTCGTCAAATCGTGCGCGCGATCGGCTGGCCATGTCCGCTGCTCCTCTCGTCGTCGGGCGACATTGCGTTCGTGAAACGCCGCCGGTCTGCACCCCGCTATGCAAACGCCATGCCAGGAAGACGCGTGATGCGGTGTGCGTCACGCGCTATGTCGCGCTCGCCTGCGCCTTCAGGTAGGTGAAGTCTTTGCGCGTCTGCTCGACGAGCTCGGGGACCTCGAGAGACCGCCAACTGCCCGCGCCCTGGTACTCGCTGTGCACCGACACGAGCGCCTTTCCATCCGCGTCCCATCCCGCCTGGCGGAGGAGCTGGAAGGCGAGCTTCCACTGCACGTTCCCCTCGTCCAGCGGTACGAGCTTGGCCACCCACCTCTGCTCGCCCGACTTGGGATCTGGCTCGTGAAACCACCCAAAGCTCTTGACGGCGACGATTCCGATGCGCTCTCTCATCAGGTCGATGCTCTGCTTCCAGCCCGACTTCCCGCCCTCGGTGGTGAGATGTCCGACGTCCAGCGAGACGCCAACGTAGCGTGGATCGGTCTCGTCGGTGATCATCGCCAGGATTCCGCCCTGGCCACTCAAAAAGTCACCTGAGTGGCAGTGGATGCACAGTCGGACGCCGTGCTCACGCCCCAGCGCCTCGAGCTCCTTGGCGTCCTTGCGCGCCGCGGCGATCTGCTCGCGAATCTCGCCGAAGCCGCGGTAGCGGTGGCTCGACGTGCGCAGCTCGCGCGCTCCCACTTTGCTCGCCGCGCGGCACACGGCCTCGGAGAATGGCTGCTGGCGATTGTGGATCTCCACCACGATAGCCGGTGTCTCGAGCCCCTCCGACCGCAACTCGTCGACCGCGCGGGGCAGGTCCTCCATGACGTTGTCGGGCAGCACGTGCCCTCCCGGCCGTACCGTCAGCTCGACGCCCTCAAAGCCGAGCGACTTGATGGTCTTGCCCGCATCGGCGATCGACATGGTCTGGAGGTGCTTCGAGAACATGATGTAGCGCATGCGCTACTTATACCCCGTGAGCTCGACGTACCCCCGTCCCACCTCTGTCCCGGTCGCGTCGGCGACCGCCACCGCTCCCTCCCAGTAGATCACGCCCGTGCTGGCGCGGGTGTCCAGCTCCTGATCCGGAAGCAGCGGCTGCAGTATCAGGTCAAGCCCGACCCCCGGCACGCGCAGGCTCCAGCCCGCGGGATACGCGATCCCCGTACGGGGGCTCGTCCACCGCCCCCGCCCCTGGATGGCGAAGCTGCCCGGCGCCAGGTGCTGCGCGTTCCCAGCCGCGTCAACCAGCGTCCCGTAGGCGATCACCACAGCACCGCTTTCGTCGCGGATGACCGACGCCGTGACGTCCCGGCCATCGGCGAGGTTGACCGCGAACCAATCCCATCCACCGCCGCCCAGGACCAGAAAGTCCCCCCATTGATGGTCCATCCATGCCTCGCCCCGCACCTCTAGTCGTGCGCCGTCGACCACGAGCGCGCCGGCCGCGGCCATACGCGTACGCGAGTAGTAATAGGAGTAGCCGGCTGGGCCGAATGAGATCAGTCCCGGCTCCAGAGGCGGCGCACCGAGGTGAAGCGCCGGCGGCTTCAGCGCCGTAAGCGACAGGTCGAGCGCGTACCCGGGGAGCGCCGATTGGAGCGAGTCGGAGCCATTGGCCCCGCGCATCGACCAGTCGCCGAGCTGCATATCGAATCCGCCGCTCTCTCTGGCAGCGGCCACGATGCCGGGGCCGCGCGAGGCGGCGGTGGGCCGCGCCGCCTCGCGCAGCGCCACGTCCTGTCGCTGGTCATAGGCGAAGCGACCGCGCATCACATCTGTGACGGCGAAGTGGGCCGCGTACCCGGGCGGTCGCTCGCCGCGCACGCCGCGGAAGAAGACGAACTCAAATCCCAGCTCGCGATCCGGCGCGTTGGTGGGATACAGGTGGCCGGTGTAGTACCACCATTCGGCCAGCACGTCGTGCGGTCCCTCATCGCGTGGCAGGCTGACCGGCGGCAGCGGTCGAGGCGTCGCGGTCGCCGCCGGGCGCACCGTCAGCGGCGCTGACGACGGCGCGCCGATTGTTGTTCCGCGCCCGCATCCTATGGCGCTGCTTCCGGCGAGCGTGCCCACCAGAATTCGCCTACGTCGCATCGGCCACCCTCCGCGCTCCGCCACCGGGGAACCACCAGTTCCAGTCGCCGAGCAGACGCATGGTCGCGGGCACCAACAGCGCGCGCACGATGGTCGCGTCGACCAACACCGCGATGGCGATCCCGAGTCCCAGCGCCTTGATCTGGGCCACACCTGCCGCGAGCGCAAACGACCCCGCGACAACGACGACGATCGCCGCGGCGCCGGTGATGACTCGCCCACTCGCCTGCAGGCCGGCCGCGACGCTCGCGGCGTTGTCCAGCCCAGCGCGATACGCCTCCTGGATTCGACTGAGCAGGAATACCTCGTAGTCCATAGAGAGACCGAACAACGTGCAGAAGAGCAGGATCGGCAGTGTCGCTTCGACGTAGCCCAGCGGCTCGATCCGCAGCGGCGGCGGCAACCACGCCAGCGCGCCGTCCTGGAAGACCGCCGCCAGTGCGCCGTAGCTGGCCAGCAGCGACAGCACGTTCATCACCACGGCTTTTGCTGGCAGTACTACCGAGCGGAAGGTGAACAGCAGCAGCACGTACGTCACGGCGATGACCACGGCCGCAACGCGTGGGAAGTCACGGTACAGCGACTCGGTGAGGTCCATGGCGCCGGCGCTGGCGCCCGACACCTGTATCCGCCAGCCGGGGGCGGGCACGGTGGCGCGCAGCGCACGGACCAGCGCCGCCGTCTCGGCTCCGAGCGGATCGACTTGCGGCACGACCGTGACGAGCGTCGTCGCGCCGCGCGCCAGGACTCGTGCAGCGCCGCGCGCCCACAGGTCCGGCGACTGCTCGGGATGGGCGTAGAGCAGCGCGTACTGCTCGCGCGTCAAGCGTGGGTCGAGATCCACGATGCTCTCTACCCGAGCGACGCGCGGATCGGAGGCGATCGTTCGCGTCAGGTCGTAAAGCACGTTCAGCTGCGACGCCGCCGTCACCGGTCCGGGCGCGGATACGGCGAGCAGCAGTGGGGCGCCCGCGCCCGCCTCAAACTCCGCGGCGAGCGCCGCGAGCGCCGCGCGCGAGGGCGCTTCCGGCGGTAGGATGCGCGCGTCCGGCGTGCTCAGCCGCACAGAAGCAAACGGCGCGCCGAGCACTGCGAGCAGCAGCACCACCGGCACGAGCACCTGCAATGGCCGTCGCAGGACCAGCCGCGCCAGCCTCGCCCATCCGCCGTCTGTCGCGGCTTTTGGTGTATCCGTCGCGCGCACGCGGAGCGCATTGATCCGCGGCCCCAGCACCGCCAAGAGCGCGGGCAACAGCGTGAGCGCACACAGGACGGCGGCGCCGACCGCAGCCATGCCGGCGATCCCCAACGACCGGAGCAGCATGAATCGGAACGCGAGCAAGCCCGCCAGGCCGACGAGCACCGTGCCAGCCGAGAAGAACACCGCCCTCCCTGCCGTCGCCATCGTCACGACCAGGGCGTCGCGCGTCCCACGCGTCACCAATTCTTCCCTGAACCGGCTGACCAGAAAGAGTGCGTAGTCGGTGCCCAGCCCGAGGGCAAGCATCGATGCCAGGTTCAACACGAAAACCGATAGCGCGAAAGGGACGCTCAGCACGAGCAGCGCGGCCAGTCCCAGCAGCGTCGTCGCCGCGCCAGCGACGACAGGGACGCTGGCGGCGGCGAGTGACCCGAACACGACCACCAGGGCGACCGCCGCCACGGGGAGCGTGACCAGCTCGGCGCGCTGGAGGTCGCGCTCGGTCGCATCCTGCAGGTCACGGAAGAAGGTGCTTCCGCCCGCGACGATGGTCTTCACGCGCAGGCCGTCGGGCAGGACCGGCACCGCGGCGCGTGCCTCGATCTCTGGGAGCATGGTCAGCGTCTGGTCCGCCCTCCCCTGCAGGCTCACGAGGGCGTACACCACCGACCCCGCTCGGCCGATCTGGCGGCTGTTCAGGTCAGGTGGGATCACTGCCACCACCCCCGGTACCCCACGCACGCGTTCCAGAGCGTCGCCCACCGCGCCGCGCACTTCTGGCTCGGCATACAGGCGTCCCGGAGCGGAAAAGAAGATGGCGAGCGCGTTCGTTGGCAGGCCGAGCTGCTCTCGCAGCACCGCTTCGGCCTGCGCCGCCGGGAGCGTCGGGTCATCGAATCCGCCAGCGCGCAAGCGCTGGGGCAAGGCTGGCAGGAAGGGCAGCGCGGTCGCCAGGCCGAGGCCCCAGACCGCCAGGACCAGCCACCGGAACCGATACACGGTCGCGCCCCAGCGAGCGAAGAGACCCGCAGGTACGCCCGTGGCTGCCACTTGAAGAGGACTCTGCCAGAATGGCTGGCGGGCAACCGCCCGGTTCCTTGATGCCGCCTGCTCTGCGACCGATGGCCCCTCGATGCTGACCTATCAACGTGCCCTCGCTGGCGCGGTGCGGTTGGCCACGTCCTACGTCGGCCTCGTGCTCGGGTCACTGGTCGTGATCCTGGTCAGCATGAACTTCGTCGCCACGGCGCAGGCTCGGGACACGCTGTTTCGCGCCATGCGGCACGAGCAGATCTCGTTCGCCTCAGAAGGGCGCGCCGACTACACCACTCAGAATGAGGTGCGCTCGGTCGTGGTGCGCTTCGACCGGGGTGTCGCCGAGGCCGTGCGGGACGTGGTTACTTCGCTCGTCGGCTCGATCCCTGTCATGTCCGTGCGGATCATCGAAGAGGCCAAGCGGGAGGACGCGCTGCGCGCCGCCGCGCTGGCAACCGGTGGTGGCTTCGGTCTCAGCGCCGACGCGGCGCGCGCCATCGCGGCGCAGGCGGTGACCGCCGCCGGCCTGTCGCTCCCCGCGGGCGGCGCCAATCGCGGGGCGGCGCCGTCAGGGGACTCGGTGGTTATCAGCTTCGTCGGGACGGCCACCAGGACAGCGTCGCCCGTGTCGACAAGTGCGGCCAGTACCGCCACGCCATCGCGCACGCCCACCGCTCAGGCGCCGACGGCGACGCCGGCACGGACGTCGACGCCATCGCCCACTCCGGGGCCAGGAACGCCCAGTGCGACGCCGTTCCCGGCGACAGCCACCGCTTCGACCTCGCCGACGCCCGCGCCGTCGGCGACCGGTACCGTGAGTCCGACAGCCAGCCCACCGGTAACCGGAACGCCAAGTCCCACGGTCACACCGGCGGCGACGGGGACGGCGACACCGACTGGCACTGTGCCGCCGACGGCGACCTCGACGGCGACCGTCCGACCGACCGATACCCCGACTCCGACC
Organism: Chloroflexota bacterium; assembly: GCA_035764305.1. Classification (GTDB taxonomy): domain Bacteria; phylum Chloroflexota; class UBA11872; order UBA12225; family UBA12225; genus DASTZM01. The sequence goes on from DASTZM010000753.1 coordinate 7,946, forward strand.
GCGTCGCCGACGCGCACGCCAACTGTCGCGCCGACCGCCACGGAGACGCCAACCGCGACGCCAACCGTGGTGCCGTCGGCCACTCCCGCATCCGTGGCGCAGGTAGCCACGCCCTCGGCTGTGTGCAACAGGCCCGTGTCGTCGAGCGCATTCGTCATGGACCTCTCGGTCCCAGGCGGCGGTGCGGGAGCAGCGCAGGCGATCTTCGCGGAAGCCAGCGCATGTGAGTTCAGACCTAGCGACGACATCTGGAAACAGGTGTACGTGCAGAACAACGGCACCCGCAGCATCGAATACTCGCTTGGTACCTCGGGAGGCAGCGGTCTGCTTTGGACCGACACTACGAACGGCCTGCAGCTGGAGGTCAAGAAGAACGGCGCAGTGATCTACGCAGGTTCGCTGAGCATGGCGGATCGGGTGATCGGTCAGCTGGCACGCGGCGGGCAAGACGAGCTGCTGATGAAGGTGTTTCTGCCCGCGACCGCCGGAAACGCGTACCAGGGTTTGTCCACGACCATCACGTTCAATTTCACGACGGTCGTCCTGCCGTAACCTCTGCGCCGTCGCGCACGCCGCGCAGATACTAGGGTCAAAGCCTGGTCAACGCCGGGTGTGCTTTTGGTCCTAGCGGTTGGGCGGGACCGGGCGCGGCGGCTAGTCTTGCTCCATCACACGCCCCAGAGAGGGCTCAGGAGCGCACGCCGGGGTTCCGGCGGTCGCGGAGGATAGGAATGCCGGGACGGATCTTTTCATCGAGCTTGGGCAGGGTCCTCATGACGATGCTGGTGATCGGCGTCGCCGGGTCGACGGTGAGCTA
>DASTZM010000754.1:0-3354 GCA_035764305.1 Chloroflexota bacterium
CTCGAGGCGGGTGTACTTGAACGTGGGTCTTCCGCCGCAGACACCGGGGGCGGCCACGACGTGCTGTCCGAGTGGGTAGTACTCGTACGGTTCGCCGCCGCGCACCTCGCGCACCAGGTCCATCAGCCCTCTGCCGAGACCTATCCTACACCGGGAAACGCGCTACACTGGCGTACCACTTTTCGGAGGGCACCACTATGCGACAGTCGATGCCAGCAACCACGTGCATCCCGCTTGGTCCCACGTGCCCTCCGGCGCGCTGAGCTTGTAGAGCAGCTATCGGGCGCCGACGCGCCCGCGCGGTAGCTCTCACCGGCCATAGCCGGCAACGGCTGACCTCAGCTAGCCACAACCGGTCATGAGCGCCCCTCCCGGCACTGGGCCGTCGCCGCACGCAGTGCGTGCTTCTTAGGAGTTGCCCCAACGTGACTGATAGCGCGACTGACACCGCGACTGATTCGACTGGCGCCCGGCCGCCGTTCATCCCGGGCGCCGAGCTGTGCCGCATCTTCTATGAGGAAGCTGTCCGCCCCATCGTGGAGCGGCGGTTCCCGGATCTGCGCTACGGCGCGGCGCGGCTGGACAACGGCTCGGACGTGCTCGGATTTGACACGGCCACTTCGACCGACCACGGGTGGGGACCGCGCCTCAACCTGTACATCGCCGACGCGGACTACTCCGACGCGATGGCGGAGGAGCTGCGCCACGGGCTGGCCCACGAGCTGCCGTTCGAGGTGCGCGGGTACCCGACCCACTGGGAGGTGTGGCACACCGAGCCCAGGCGTGAGTACCCGATCAAACCCAACGTCGGAGTGGGGCCGATTCGGGGCTACTTCAAAGGGACGTTTGATCCCGATAGGAAAGAGCCGCCGTCGCCCGCGGAGTGGCTCACGCTGAACGAGCAGGAGCTGGGCGCACTGACCCGCGGACCGGTGTACCGAGACGACACGGGCGAGCTGGCGCTGATCCGGGAGCGGTTCCGCTGGTACCCGCGAGACGTGTGGCTCTACCTGCTGGCGAGCGTCTGGCAGCGCATCTCGCAGGAGGAGGCGTTCCCCGGACGCTGCGGCGATGTGGGGGACGACGTGGGGTCACTCGTGGTGGCGGGGCGGCTGGTGCGAGACGTGATGCGGCTGGGGTTCCTGATGGAACGCGAGTACGCGCCGTACGCGAAGTGGCTCGGCTCGGCCTTCGCCCAGCTGGCGTGCGCGCCGCGCCTGCTGCCGGCGCTGCGTGGCGCGCTGACGGCGCCGACGTGGCAGGAGCGCGACGTCCACCTGTCGGCCGCGTACGGCATCGCCGCGGAGCTGCACAACGCGCTGGGCATCACGGAGCCGGTGGACACGACGCCGGGCCCGCGCTACCCGTCCCGACCGTACCTGGGCATCACCGCCGAGCGGTTCGCGAAGTCACTCACTGAGCGCATCGAGGATCCCGTCCTGCGCGCTCTGGCGGAGCGGAGCCACGGGCGCATCGGCAACACCGGCCACTGGATCGATTCGGTCGACGCGCTCTACGGGAAAGAATGGAATGACGCGTTCCGCGCGATGTACGCGACAGCACTGGCGGAGCCCTAAGGCCTGGACGAACACATAGTGGCGTGAGCGCCAACTCCCATGACCGCGCGTCGAGACCCGCCGCGTCGCGCGGCGCGGTCGTGCTGCTGCTCGGCGGCCCCGCCGGCGGCGGCAAGAGGCAGCGACCACGGATCTCGGTCGTTGAAGAGAGCGTGGCTTCGTCCGCGTTTGCGCCGCCGGACTACCCAAAGAAGCAGATGGGCACCGGCGCGCTGTTCTTCGACGGCGCGGGCCAGCTCCTGCTCGTGAAGCCCACCTACCGCGAGGGCTGGTCAATCCCTGGAGGAGTCGTGGAGGGCGCCGAGTCACCGCGTCAGGCCTGCGCCCGCGAGGTGCGCGAGGAGATTGGCCTGGATGTGGAGCTCGGCCGCCTGCTGGCGGTCGACTACACCTCGCTCACCACCAGTCCGCGAGAGAGCCTGCAGTACATCTTCGACGGCGGAGTGCTGGACGAGGACGCCATCGGTCGCATCACCCTCCCGCCGGCCGAGCTGAGCGCGTTCCGCTTTGCACCGGTGGACGAAGCGATCGCGCTGCTTACGCCCCGGCTGGCGCGTCGCGTGCCGCACGCGCTCGCCGCGCTCGCCGCCGGCAGCGCGACCTACCTCGAGGACGGCGCCCCACCGGGAAGTGCGAGCGCCGTCGCCACCACCGGGCAGCGGCCGGTGGCCGGGCACGTGGGACGTAACGAACACCTCTCGCCCGTGGAGAGTCAGACCGAGGCGCAGGAGGCGCGGACGCTGGAGGTGTTTCGGGAGAACCTGGCGCACGTGAGCCCGGTGGCGGGGGCGGAGGCGGTCGTGGTGCGCGACGGCAGGATCCTGCTCCACCGGCGCGCCGACAGCGGGCTGTGGGCGATGTGCGGCGGGCTGGCCGAGATCGGCGAGACGCTGGCCGAGGCGGCGGCGCGTGAGCTGTGGGAGGAGGCGCGCGTGCGCGGACGCATCACGCGCCTGCTCGGCCTGTTCGACTCGCTGCGGTGGGGCATGCACACCAAGGTTCACCTGTACGCCGCGGTCTTCGAGGCGGAGAGCGAGGACGAGCCGTCGCCCACGTCGGAGGCGACCGAGTTTGGCTTCTTTGGGCCCGACGACCTGCCGCCGCTCAGCCCGAGCCACGTCCAGCGCGTGCCGATCGTCCTGGGGATCGTGCGCGGGGAGCGCCCCGCGCCGTACGTCGATCTGCCGGAGATGATTGGCGCGCTCTAGGCGCCTGGGCGCCTGCTCGACTCGGGGGTTACGTGCAGGCGACGAAGCAGCCGTCGATCTTCGGCTCGCGCGTAGAGTTACGGCGTGCTTGGACTGGCGCTCGCCGCGGAGGGGGCGGCGGTCGCGCTGCTGCTGGCGCTGGCGGTGGTGGGCACGCTGCACCTGCTGCCCACGTGGCTGCTGGCGGTGCAGCCGTTCACGCTGGGGTACGGGGCACTGTGCGCGGCGGCGTGCCTGGCGGCACTGCGGCGCTACGCCGGGTGGCGGCGCGCGCGACCGGTTGCACTCGCCCCGCCGTGGGTGCGCGCCGCGGTGGGGACGGTCCTGGCGCCGCTGCTGGCCGTCGCGCTGATCGGCGCGGTCGTCTACCTCAAGGTGCCGTTCTGGCCCGCCGGCGCGGACGCCGCGGCTGCGCCGGACGGCCAGCGACCGCACAGCATCTATCTCGTGAAGCACACGTGGCACACCTCGGTTTCGGTCCGGCTGGAGGACCTGGGCGCAGAGGGGTGGCCCGATCCGGTAGTGCGCGGCAGGACGTGGGTCGACTTTGGCTGGGGCGACGAGGGCTT
>DASTZM010000755.1:0-4628 GCA_035764305.1 Chloroflexota bacterium
CCAGGTGGCTGCCTGAACCGGCCGGCGCGCCGCCCCACGCTCAGCGAACCGACAGCCCGGACTCAGGCTGGCCTCAGGCGGGGGGCAGACACTCTGGGAGCGAGACGCAACGTTGGAACTGGCTTCAGTCGACCTGGCGACGCCGGCGGTGGCGGCTCCGGCCGCGGTGCCGGCTGCGCCACGGGCAGGGGGCAGGACGATTGACGGGTAGCGCTGGAGTGGAGAGACGACGGTGGGCGCCGCGGGGGTGACCGGGTACGCGCGACCGGTGGCGCGCGCGCTGCCCCGGACGTGGGCCGGGTGGGCGCGAGCGCTCCAGGGCGGCACGGGCCTGGCCCTCGCCGGGGCGCTGGCGCTCGCGCTGCGCCATCCGGTGCGCGCCGAATCGAACGTCGGCGCGACGTCGATCTGGCTGCTCTGGTGGCCGCTGGTGCCCTTCCTGGCGCTCGCGGCGGGGCGGCTGTGGTGCGCGGTGTGCCCGTTCGCGGGGCTGTCGGACGCCGCGGGGTGGCTGGCGGACCGGCTGCACATCCGGCGCCGCGCCCCCGGCAGAGGCCTGCGCGCCGCCGCGGGGGTCTGGCTGCCGCTGTCGATGGTCCTACTCGGCGTCGCCTTCCTGGCGCTGGGGCTGGAGATGAGCGGCCCGATGACGGTCCTGGTGGTGGGGGTGTTCGCGGCCGGCAGCGTGGGACTGGCGCTGGCCGTGCACGGCAGGGCGTGGTGCCGCTACGCGTGCCCCCTGGGCGCCAGTCTGGGTCTCTACGCCGCCTTCGCCCGGTGGCGCCTGGCGCCGGCGGCGCTCGCGCCGGGGGCGGGCGCGGCGCCGGTCCGCTGTCCCGCGTTCCTCAATCCGCGCCGCGACGTCGATCCCCAGCACTGTCAGCTGTGCGCGCGCTGTCTCGACGCCGGCAGCGCGACGATCACCGGCGGCGCTGCGCCCCACCGCCCACTCGACGGCGCGACGGCCGCGCTGGCCGTGGCGCTGACCGGGGTCCTGCTCGCCGACACGGTGCGGATGACGCCGGTCTTCCTTTCTTATGTCGACGTTGGCCTGGCGGTGCTCGGGCCGGCGGGCTACCGGGTGGCGGTGGCGCTGCTGCCGGTGCTCGGCGCGGGCGTGGCGGCGCTGGCCGTGCTGCCGGCCGCGTGGCGCGGCGCGAGCTGGCGGGACGCCGCGCAGCGGCTGGTCCCCGTTGCGCTCGCCGCGCAGCTGGGGCTCTCGCTGCAGCACCTGGCGGGCAGCGGCTGGCCCACGCTGCAGGGGCTGCTGATCGAGCTGCTGCCCCTGCCGTGGGACGGCCACATCCCGCCATCGGACGCCTACACGGTGATGCCCGCGCTCAAGGCGCTGCAGCTGGGGCTGCTCGCGGTCGCGCTCGGCGTGGTGGCGGCGAAGCGCGCGGGCCGCCACTCGGTCCACACACCGCCGGTGGCGGTGCGTGCGGGTGCCATCGGGGCGGTCGCCGGGTTCGGCGCCCTGTTCGCGCTCCCGATGTCACTCGCGTGCTGACCAGCGCGGCGGGGGCTACTGGGCGGTGTAGCCGCCGTCCACCAGGTGGTAACTGCCGGTGATGAAGGAAGCCTCGTCGGAGACGAGGAAGGCGACGAGCGCGGCCACTTCCTCCGACGTGCCCATGCGCTTGGTGGCGTGCAGGTCGCCGATGGCCTTCATCGCCTCCGGGGTGAGGTTCTTCTCGAGGAGCGGGGTGGTGATGAACCCGGGGCCGACGCTGTTGACGCGGATCCCCTGGGTGGCGTACTCGAGCGCGGCGGCCTTGGTGAGGCCGACGACGCCGTGCTTGGCCGCGACGTAGGCCGCGCTGTTGGCGAAGCCGACCGCGCCGAGGATGGAGGCGATGTTGACGATGGCGCCGCCGCCGCGCTTGAGCAGGGCGGGGATCTGGTAGCGCAGGCCGTAGAAGACGCCGGTCAGGTTGACGTCGATCACCTTCTGCCAGGAGTCGAGCGGGTACTCGCCGGTGGGGGCCTGCGCGCCGCCGATGCCGGCGTTGTTGACGGCGATGTCGAGTCCGCCGTAGGTCTCCTCGGCGAACCGCACCATCGCCTCGACCGCCTTGGGATCGGCGACGTCACCAGCGACGGCCGCGGCGGCGCCACCGCCGCCGGTGATGGCCTGGGCGACGCGGTCGGCGGCGTCCCGGCTGACGTCGGCGATGACGACCTTCCCGCCGCGCCGGGCGATGAGGCGGGCGATGGCCTCGCCGATGCCCGATCCGGCGCCGGTGACGAGGGCGACCTTGCCCTCGAGCGGGCGCGCGGCGGTGGCGGCGGTGGTGGCGGTCCGGGTGGGTGCGGCGGTCATGGGTGTGTTCCTTTCTTAGGGTCCTAGGGTTTCCGGACGGGACCGCCCCTCTGGCGGTCAACGGCCGTTCGGTTTATGAGTAAACTCTAGCATGGAAGTTGTTGTTTGGCAAGATACTGTCTGGTAAGCTATCTACGAGCGTTCCTCTCGCTGAGGAACGCGACCCCGCATGAACGACGCCGCTCCTGGGCACAATTTCGGCGACGACTCGGCGCTGCTCGACGCGTGGGTGGCAGTGGTGACGGCGACGCTGCGGACGGCGCGGGTGCTGGGCGAGGAGCTGGAGGCGGCGATCGGGCGGCCGATGGCGCAAGCGGAGGTGCTGCTGCGGATCTATCGGTCCCCCGAGGGGCGGCTGCCGACCACGCGGCTGGCGAGGGAGCTGCTGTTCACGAGCGGCGGGTTCACGAAGCTGGCGGACCGGCTGGTTGGGGCGGGCCTGGTGGCGCGCGAGGCGTGCCCCACCGACCGGCGCGTCACGTACCTGACGCTCAGCGACGAAGGGCGCGAGCTGGCAAGACGGGCGCTGCAGGCGCATGCCGCGGGGGTCCGGCGGCACGTGCTTGACGCGATGGGCGAGGAGACGCTGGCGGACTGGAGCACTGCCGCACGCCGGCTGGGCGGCCATTCCGGCACGGAGCCGGGCTCGCGCTGACGCCGCGCGCCCGCGGGCACGCGCGCTGGTGGGCCTGAGGCGCTAGGGCCGCACTCGCGGGCGCCGCGGGTTCATGGTGCGCAGCACCACGCTGGTCCTGGGTTCGACGCGTCCGTAGCGTCCGTAGCAGTGCACCCTGCGACCCACCCACAGCAGCGAGAGGACGGTGACGGCGGCGAGACCGGCCGTCGCGGCCGCGACGGCCTTGGCGATGGCGGGCAGCGTCACGGTGGGCGCGAAGTCGAGCTGCTGCGGGCCATACAGCGAGTCGTCGACGCGGCCGCTGTCGAGGAAGGTGGTAATCAGGTGGCTCCCGGCCTCAGGCTGCTCCGCGAAGAAGCTGGCGGTGTGCCCCAACCCAGGCAGGACCACCTGCCGACCGTTTGGCAGGTGTGGCAGGAGCTCGGTCGCTGCGACCTGGGGCGGCGTCGAGGTGTCGAGCGCGCCACCGATCAGGAGCGTTTCGACCTGCGACGTGCGCACGCGGCGGTAGGCGTCCTCGTCCGGCGCGGCGGGCCAGGCGTCGGCCAGCCGCCCGCCGCCCCAGGCGAACGCCGATCCGACCCACGCGAGGCTGGTGCGGTCCGGGCCGCCCATGGAGAAGTGGTCGCGCGCGGTCCCGGAGTCGAGTCGCGCGGCGGAGGCGTACTGGCCCCAGACGAACGGTATGGGGAAGAACCGGGCGAAGAGCGACTGGAGCCAGAACCCACTCGCGTCCCCCTCGGCCGCGGAGAGCCAGGAGTCGAGGGTCGCCGGGGCGTTGAGCGGCGCCTCCGCGGGAGTCGACTCCATCAGCCCGTAAAAGGAGAAGACACGCACCGCGCCGGCGTTGATGGGCAGGAAGAGCCACCGGTCGGGCATGTCCGCGGCGGTCCGCCGCAGCGAGGCGGCGAGGTCGTCGGTCCGCGCGCGGCAGCGGGCGTCCCGGGTGCAGAGGTCGGCGTAGCGGGCGATCTGCTCGTCGATCGTCCGCGCGTCCCAGAGGAAGTGGCCGGGCGGGTTGACGCCCACCATCACCGACCGGTGGATCTGATCGGGGTGGCGCCAGGCGTAGATCAGGGCGGTGCGGGTGCCCGCGCTCTGGCTCAGCAGGTCGATACGGTCGTAGCCGAGCGCGGCCCGCGCGGCCTCGAGATCGTCCACCTCTTGCGGGAGGCCGTAGCCGGCGAGGTCGACGCCGGCGGCGGTGAGTCGGGCGGCACAGGCCCGGAACGCATCGCCGTAGGCGCGGAACGACTCTTCGCCAAGGAAGTCGGCCGCACGCCCGAGCGCCGCGGCGACTTCGGGGCAGTCGAGGCGGACGGAGCCGTCGACGCCGCGGTAGCCGACGAGCACCACGTCCCGGTCGCGGGCGTAGCGGCTGGCCTGCTTGAAGCGCATGTTGGTCAGGCCCGGGCCCCCCTCTAAGTAGAAGAGGGGCGTTGCCGGGTGGCCCGACGTGGCGCGGATGCGGGTCACGGGCAAGGCGATCAGCCGGCTCGCGGGATTGGCCGGGTTCTCGGGCACGATCAGCGTGCCGCAGTCGGCGGCGTAATCGCCCTGCTCGGTGGCGTAGCGACAGGGGACCATGGTGAGGTCGCCCGCCTGTGCTCCCGGTGGGACCACGACGGGCGCGGGGCCGGGGGCGAAGCGGCGGGAGGCCAGGCCGAA
>DASTZM010000756.1:0-7387 GCA_035764305.1 Chloroflexota bacterium
GCGCCGCCGCCGCGCTGGTGAGCCCGGGCAGTACGCTGCCGGCGCTGCGCCGGGACTTCGACGCGATCAACGCGATCCTGTGCGCGATGCTGGATGAAGTCCAGGACCGGCTGGCCCGCATCTGGCCGCTCATGGCGCTGCTGGATCACGTTGGGTGCCGGACGGACGAGGCAGTGATGCAGTTCAGCATCCTGCGGGCGCGCGATGCCGCCTGGGATGTGGCGACGACGCTGGCGCGGCTGGACGGCGAGCAGGCGGCGCGCGAGCTGGCGCGGGTGGACGAGTGGACGGCGGTGCTGGCCCGGCTGATCCGCACGCCCGGGGTCACGGTGAGCCTGGCCAACCTGGCGATCCGGGTGGGCGAGTTGCGCGGCGTGCCGCGCGTGCTGGACGCGCTTTCCTGACGCAGCGCCTCGGGCCTGAGCGGGTCTGCTCAGCCCGGTGGGCGGCTCAGTGCCCGCGGGGTGCGGGAGGCGAGCCGGGCGGCGTATCTCCCATATATATGGTTCCGACCTGGTCGCGCGCGATGACGAGCACGCGTCCGCCCTGGGCGTTGATCTGCCCGACGACGCCGCCGGTCACTCCCGGATGCGCCTCCTCGGCGCGCTGGAGCAGTGCCGTCGCCGCGTCGAGGACCTCCTGGTCCTGGTCGGCGCGGGCCTCCTTGAGGACCTTCTCCATCGGCGCTTTGTAGGTCTGGGGATCTTCCTCGTGGTCCTTCAGCGTGGGCTCCAGCTTGGGGCTGGCCGGACCGAACTTCCTGATGATCAGCGCCTTCAGCCCGGCGTAGCCATCCTTGATGGCCTGGTCTTTGACGGGCTGGAGTGCGGTCCCGGCGAGCGCGAGGGCGGAGAGCAGCACAGCGATTGGGTCCATGGTGGAGCTTGACCTACCTTTCCGAGCGCGCGGCGAAGTACTGCTGCCAGAGGGCGTGCACGAATCTGTAGCCGCCCCCCACGCGATAGAGGAAGTTGCACTGCACGGCGTAGTCGAGGAAACCGACGGCGGCGAGCGGCAGTGCTCCGGCGCGCCACAGCGCGACGCGCAGCGCGGCGTGGGAAAGGCAGGCGTAGCCGCCAAAGGCGAGCGCGGCGAGCGGACCCAGAATGGCGCCGACGAGGAGGCCGGCCTGGGCGCCGAACCACCAGGCGCCGTGGAGGCCGAAGAAGAGGAGGCCGAAGGCGAGCGTCCCCAGCACGCCGACGCCGGTCCCCACCAGCAGGGCGCGCCGGGCGGAGCGGCGGATGCCCTGGTTCGGCACGACCCATTCCTTGGGGCCGACCTCCCCGGGAATGAGGCCGCCGACGAGTCCGAGGCCGAGCGCGAAGATGAGACCGAACAGGACGGCGGTCAGCCCCACCGCGAGTAGACGGCTGGCGGCGCCGAAGACGCCTATGGCGCTGCCGATCACGCCGGCGCCCGCTCCCACCGCCGCGCCGAGTGCGAGTCCGCCCAGCGCCGAGCGCGCGGCGGCGGTGGCGGACCAGCGGACGGTTTCGACGACCGCGATGCGTCGCGGACGGAGTCCGGGAGGGCCGGCGAGCCCGCCGGCGACGCCGCCGACGAGGCCGCCGGCGAGGGCCGCGATGAGCGCCAGGGCGGCGCCGTCTGACGCACCGGAGCGGAGCGCTCCGGCGACGCCGCCGACGAGGCCGCTGACGATGCCGATGGCGAGACCGGCGAGGACCGCGGCACGGATACCGCGCCACAGGCTGCGGTTGAGTGCCGAGGCCGCGTCCCCCTGGCCGCCCAGCAACGCGCCGACCAGGGCGCCGATCAGGCCGAACCCGAGGCCGCCGAGCGCGGCGGGCTCGGGGCCACCGAAGAGCGCGCCGAGCAGGCCGAGCGGCACCCCCAGCGCGAGTGCAACCAGGATCCCCACGGCGGCGCGGTCGAGTACGGCGTACCAGCCGCGCGCGAGACCGTTCGGCAGCCAGTCGGGCTGCAAACGCTCGAGGTAGAGGACGCTCTCGGCGCGGTGGGTGAGGCTGGCCGAGAGCCACGCGAGCCACCGCAGGGTCTGGGCGCGGGAGTAGTGCGGAGAGCTTCCCTGGCGCGCGAACATGCCGTCGACGTAGGCGGCGAACAGGCGGTCGTGGCTCTCGGTGCCGCTGGGCGGAGTAGGCGGCGGCGCCGGCGGCGTCGTGGGCGCACCGGGTACACCGGGCGCGCCGTCGTACATGGCGTAGACGGGGGCCATGATGCTCAGAAGAAGGGGAGAGGAGGCCATGTCGCGTATGGCTGGATCCTCGGCGACGGCGCGGCGCAGCGGCGAGAGCCGGGCCCCGCCTTGAGCGAGGTACGTGTCGATCTGTCCCGCGTCGAGCGCCCGGAGGAGCACGGCGCCGCGCAGGTCGAGGCGGACGGGCCGGAGCATCTCGTAGTCGGCCACGCGGCAGGTGACGACCAGATCGGTGACGGAACGCCGGCTCTCGCGGAAGGCGTTGATTGCCTCTACGCACGCCGAGCGGCGCTCGTACTCGACTTCGTCGAGGCCGTCGAGCAGGGGCAGGATGCGCTCTTCTTCGACCCACCGTCGCGCGATGTGCAAGTTGACGTCGTAGCCGCCGGGCTGGGCCAGCTCGTCGATCAGCCATTCGTCGAGCGCGCGCCGGCGGACTCCCCACGAGGCGAGCTGAAAGATGACGGGGATAGGGGCGGCGTCATCCTGTTCGGCGCGACCGATGAGCGTGCGGGCGAGGTCGAGCAGGAGTGTGGTCTTGCCCGAGCCTGGCTCGCCGAGGACGAGGAGCTCGCCGTCGTGCTCGTCGAGGACCTGCCACAGCTTTGTGCCGGGAGGCAGGGTGTGGCTGGCCGGGTCTGGGCGCGCGCTCTGCTCGAGCAGCACGCCGAGCCGACCGGCCGGCCGGTGACGTGGGGCGGCGGGGACAGAGGCGGCAGCGAGCGCGTCCGAGCAGAGCTGCGCGGTGACGTCGATCAGCGGTGCGCCGCGCAGGAGCTGCTGAAGTGGGCGCTCGACCCAATGCTCGCGCACGCGGGCCAGCATGCGCGCGCGGCTGCGGTCCGGCGGCGCCACGTTCTGGTAGACGGGGCCCATGTAGATCTTGCCGTCGTTGTCGTCGTTGATCACGACGACCGGGCCGCCGCCCGAATCGATCCGACTCACCACGGGCGTCCCGCTCTGGGGCGGGGAGGGTTCCGGGGGCATCGCGCTACGCACACTCCTCGTGGAAGAGGCAGAGGCTGATCGGTGGGCTGGCGGGTGGGAAGATGATGGCCAGGTTGACGACGATCACGGCCGGTTCGCGGGCTTCGGCGAGGACTTCGACGTTCTGGGCAGGGAGGTCGATCTTGCGGCCGTCGACCGCGGTCAGCTCAGCTACCCACGCGCTGCCGCTGAGCTTGGCGCGGATGGCGTAGTCTCCCGGCGGGACGGTGGGGTAGCCCGGAATCTCGACCTGCTGCTCGACGTAGAGCGCGGCGACGAGCACGTCGGTGGACGACGGCGTCGTGGCGGGCGTGTTCACCGGCGCGGCGAGCATACTGGCGCGTCCGGTGGAGACGGCGAGCGTTCCCTCGACATCGGGCAGTGTGGCGGCGACGTTGATGTCGCCGCTGCGGAGACGCCCGGCGCCGACGAGCTTGGCGACCGACGCGTTCATCACGGCGTTCATGCGGGTCTGCTCGGAGCCGGTCATGGTCTGCTGCGGCGATGGCTGGGTGCAGACCTGCACCCGGTTCCAGCTGTAGCAGACCGAGTCGGTCGACATGATGGTCTGCGGTGAGACGACGTCCCGCCCGAGCTTGCGCACGCTGGGCGTGAGCGACGTGACGCGCTCCTGGGGATTGGCGCCGCTGGGAACGAAGACCATCCTGGGCGTGGCGCCGCCCCGGACGACGACGAGGTACGTTCCGGGCGAGAGGTCGGTGGTGCCGGGCACGTCCAGCGTGCGGCCGGCCTTGAGCACACCGATGGCGGTGCCCTGCTGGCTGCCGAGGAGAGCGGAATCGGAAGGGCTGGGTGGACGGACGAGCGGCGCGCTGAGCATGGCGACGGGCTCTCTTCCCGGGTCGGCCACCGACGCGGTCAGCCCGAACGCGACGGTGCGCTCGACGTTCACGTCGGATTCGGCGAGGCCGTAGCGCGCCAGCGCGGGGGCAAGGCCGGCCACGTCGGCGGCGGAGATCTTGAGCTTTGGTCGGCGGGCGCAGGAAGCGGCCGACGGGTCGGCGCTGGCGAGCTCGGCGCGCTGCAGCGTGCCGACGGGTATGCGGAAGCGCGCTTCCCAATCGGCCCGATCGATGACGAAGAGGCCGTAGTTGCTCTCGCCGATGCCGAAGAGCTCTACGTCGGCGATGCACTGGATGTGGAGCAGGCGCGGCACGGACTCGGAGGTCTCCCACTTGACGAGGTAGATGGGATCGCCATCCTTGAGGAGGCCGGCCGAGAGGTACGGATCGCCGCGGCGCAGCGCCTTCAGCGCGTCGAGTGACACGACGATGCGGTTGTTCCAATCGACGAAGCGGCCCTGGAGGGCGCGCGTGTCGCCGCCCCAGTGGAGCACGCCGGCTTCGTCGGCGATCCACAGGTGCGGCGTTCCCTGGAGCTGGACGACTGCGCCGGGAGGAAAGGCGCTTTGGGCGGACGTCTTGCCGAAGAGCGGCCGCACCTCCAGGGCGAGCAACAGCAGCACGGACAGGAGACACGCGCTGACCACCACAAGGGGGGTGCGCCGGCTGGAGTAAAGGCGGTTCACTCGTATCCTCCCGGAGTGGCGCCATCATACTCCTATTGACAAGCGGGCGCGCTGGCCGACGAGGTGCTCGCCGCGCTGCGGGTCTCGGGCAATCTCCTGCAGGGGGCGGCCGGGATAACGGTGGTGCTCAGCCCCCGCCGAATACGAGCTCCCACTTGATCTCCATGCGGATGGTGGGGCGCTCGCCGCCGGCGTCGGGCATGGGCTGTGAAAGGCCGACCCACGGATACAGCGGGTAGGCGGACGTGCCGGCCGGCAGCCCCGGAATGGCCGGGATCCTCGAGGCCTCGCCACTTTCACCCTCCCGCGCTGGCGTCGGCACGCCCGCGGCGTTGATGACCCACAGCAGCGTCCGGGAGCCCGAGATCATCTCCGTCAGGGGGTCGTTCAGCCGATCGTTGAGCAGACCGGGCCACGGACTGCCGGGCAGAGGCTGCCGCGCCGCGGGCAGCGACGCGTTGCCGCCGCACTGCGGATCGTTGAAGGCCATCGTCACCGATTGCGAGATCGAGGCATCCTCGGTCGGGCCGGCAAACGCCAGCGTCAGCTCGCCCGTTGGGCTGCTGTGCTTGGTCAGAAGTGCATCGCCCGAGCCGCGAGACTGTATGAGCGTGACCTGCTCGGAGGTCGACGTGCAGCGGGCAACCGAGGCGACGGTGGTCATGTTCTCGTCGACGCGACCGTCGGCGGTTCCGACGGAGCCCTCGCTCTTGTTGAGCAAGTCGATCTTGACATCGCGCGTGCCGTTCGCCACCGCGCGTGTGGTCGCCGACGTCGGGCCGGCGGCCTGCGTCAGGGTCATGTTTCCCTGCAGCGACTCCTTGACGGTGAGGTAACCCGTCCAGCCGATGGAGCAGCGGCGCGACTTCTCCTCATAGACTGGGTCGCCGTCGATGAGCATCATCGAGCGCGTGACCGACGGCAGGAGCGCCGCGTCCGGATCGGAGTCGTCGAGCACGCACTTCTCGTACAGCCGCGTGTGGCAATTGCGCACGATCTTGTACATGCTGTCCTGGACCACCGCCGCCTCCTCCCACAGGGGCCCCCAGTCCTTGTCCAACCCCAGCAGCTGCACGTTGCGGAGCCAGCTCAGGGCCTTCAAGAGCGGGACCTCCGCAAAGAAGCAGTCCTGCTCGGCGAAGAGCAGGCCGGGCAGGACGTTCTCGTCGAACTCGGCCTCCAGGAGCTGCAGCGTCAGTGCCGCCTCGGCGCCGAGCGATTCGAGCCCGAACATCGCCCGCGAGCGGTTGAGCGACTGGAAGAACTGGAGCGCCTGGCGCAATTCGGCGATCGTCAGCTCGCTTGGCGGTCCGCCGCCCCCTTGCGCATGCGTCCTCGACGTGACCGAGACCATCAGGACCATCACCGCGAGCCCAACGCAGAGAGCTCGGGTCAGGGCGCCATGCTTCACCGGCAGGAAACTCCCGTGCCTCAGGATTGGCCGGCCGGGTTGAGAGGGTGATGCGGCTCAATGTCGGACCGGGTTGCGCTCTCCGTAGGGGGCGGGCGCCTGCGGTCAAGAGGAGTACCGGCGGCGTAGGAGCTGCGCCAGGGCGAGCCGGGCCGGGTCATAATGGCTGCGGGTGACTGAACCGTCATCGCGGCTGCCTCAGACTGGGCCGCTGGAGGCGGGGGATCACGCGGCCGGGATGGTGGCGGGGATCGGCGCATTCCTGGACCGCGCGCTGGCGGAGGCTGACGCCACGGCCGATGCGGCGCCGCCGGCGACAATGGAGGCCCACGCAGCCGCAGCTCAATCGAAGCGTAGGGAGCTTGCGCGGATCATCGGCGCGGTCGACGACCGCGTGGCGCCGGCTGGACCAGAGGCGCTCCAGCGGCTGCACCGCATACCGACGCCCGACACAACGCCCTACGACGTCTTTGCGGTGCGCTGGCCCGTGCTTGGACCGGTTGGCGGTGCGGAGGGCATGGACGGCGAAGGGCTCCAGCTGGAGCCGCGCACGCCGGCCAGGGCGACCGTGGTGCTCCTCCCCGACGCGGACTCCTCACCGGAGCAGGTGGCGGGTCTGGCGGAGGCGCACCTGGCATCGGCGGGCTGCCGCGTCGTCATCCCTCAGCTTGTCAACCGTAGTGACGACTGGTCGGGCAACCCTCACCTGACCATGACCAACCAGCCCCACCGCGAGTTCGTCTATCGTATGGCCTTCCAGCTCGGCCGCCACATTGTCGGCTACGAGGTCCAGAAGGTCCTGGCGCTGGTGGACACCTTCGCGATGACCACCGCCGCAGAACCGGCACCCACCCCAATCGCGCTCGCCGGCTATGGCGAGGGTGGTCTGCTTGCGCTCCACGCCGCCGCGCTCGACCCGCGCATCGAGGTCACCCTGATTAGCGGCCACTTCCGCAACCGTCGCCAGGTGTGGCGCGAGCCGATCTACCGCAATGTCTGGCGCGTGCAGCGCGGCTTCTCCGACGCGGAGCTCGCCGCCATGATCGCGCCGCGCCGCCTGATCGTGGACGCATCGCCCGGCCCCACCGTCGACGGTCCGCCGCCGCCGCGCGAAGGACGCCGCACCACCGCCGCGCCCGGGACGCTGGCACCCGCGCCGATCGACGACGTGCGCGCCGAGGTGGCCCGCGCCCGGCGTACGTATGAGGCTCTCGGCGTGCCCGAACGGCTCACGCTAGTGGAGCCGGCGGGCGACGCG
>DASTZM010000757.1:0-5294 GCA_035764305.1 Chloroflexota bacterium
GGTGGGCATGACCGGGAGCGAGCCGGGCGACGTGACGCGCCGGCTTCTCAATCTCGCCCTCTCGTTCGGGCAGTCGGCGACGACGGCGTACGTGGCAACGACGGGCGCGGATCCGATCACCAACAGCGACCCAGCCTACACGACGCTGATGGTGCCGGCGGGCTACGCCTTCTCCATCTGGGGGCCGATCTACGCCGCGACGGCGGCGTACGGGGTCTACCAGGCGCGGCCGGCACTGGCGGAGGACCCGCTGCTGCGGCGCGTGGGCCGGTGGACGGCGCCGGCGTTCCTGGGCACGAGCGTGTGGCTGCTGGCGGCGCAGCGGCGGTGGGTGTGGACGACGGTGGTGGTGTTCGCCGGGATGCTGGTCTCGCTGTGGCGGGCGCTGCGGGAGATCCAGGTGCACGAGGCCGAGCACGGCGCGCTGACGCCGGCGCAGCGCTGGCTCGTGCGGGCCCCGCTGAGCGTGTTCGCGGGGTGGTCGTCGGCGGCGGTGCTGGCGAATGTGTCGATCGCACTGAAGGTGTCGGGGCTGCTTCCGTCGGTGGGCGTGGAGCGGGCGGCGGTGTCCGGGCTGACGCTGACGGCGGGGGCGGTGGGGGCGACGGCGACGCGGGCGCTGCGCGGGAACGCGTGGTACGCGGCGACGGTGCTGTGGGCGCTGGTGGCACTGGTGGTGGCCAACGTGGGGCGGCGCGAGCCGGGGCCGGCGGCGGCGGCGGGCGTCTCGGCGATCGCGGTTGTGGCGGCGCTGCTGGGTTCCCGGGGCGCGCCGCGCGGGCGGGAGGCGACCGGTGCCGGGCGCTGAGCGTACGTTGGGGTCGGGAGGCGGGACACACAGATGAAGATCGCCATCGTCGGATCGGGGATCGCCGGGCTCGGCGCGGCGTACCTGCTCAACCGGCAGCATCACGTCGAGCTGTTCGAGGCCGACGCGCGCCTGGGCGGGCACGCCCACACGCATACGGTGGAGACGGAGGACGGGCGCTGGGAGGTGGACTCGGCGTTCCTGGTGTTCAACCGCAAGACGTACCCCACGTTTGTGCGGCTGCTCGACCAGCTGGGGGTGGCGAGCCAGGAGACGGACATGTCGCACAGCGTGCGGTGCGCGCGGTGCGGCGTCGAGTGGTCCAACCAGGGACTGGGCGGGCTCTTCGCGCAGGCGCGGCGCGCGGCGGACGGCGAGCACCTGCGGATGGTGGCGGACCTGCCGCGCTTCTCGGCGCATGCCTTCCGCCACCTGGCGCGTCCGGCGTCGGAGGACCTGACGCTGGACGCCTTCATCGCGGAGGGGCGCTATTCCGCCGGCTTCGTGCGGCACTGCCTGCTGCCGTTCGGCGGGGCGGTCTGGTCGGCGCCGCAGCAGGACGTGCGGCGGTTCTCGGCGCGCGCGTTCCTCGGGTTCCTGCGGAACCACGGCATGCTGACGCTCCACGACGCGCCGCGCTGGCGCACGATCGTGGGCGGGAGCCGAAGGTACGTCGACGCCATCGCGCGGACGCTGGACGGTCCGGTGCACCTCTCGACGCCGGTGCGGCGCGTGACGCGCGACAAGGAGGGCGTGGCGCTCGAGCTGCAGGGCGGGACGCGCCGCCACTTCGACAAGGTCGTGCTGGCGACGCACGCCGACCAGACGCTGCGCCTGCTGGGGGACGACGCGACGCCGGCGGAGCACGCGGCGCTGGGCGCGTTCCGCTACTCGAGCAACCGGACGGTGCTGCACGTGGACGCGCCGGCGGGCAGCGCGGACTCGGTCCTGCCGCGGGTGCGCGGCGCGCGCGCATCGTGGAACTCGTTCACGGCGGACTGCCGGGACGAGCGGCCGCTGGTGCGGGTGAGCTACGACCTGAACCGGCTGCAGCGCCTGAAGGGGGCGCCGCCGCTGTGCGTGACGCTCAATCATGAGGGGCCGCTGCCGGGCCGCACGATCGCCGAGATGACGTACACCCACCCAGTGATGGATTCTGGGGCGTACGCGGCGCAGCGGGCGGTGCAGGCGCTGAACGCGCAGGGGTCGACGCGCCACACCTACTTTGCGGGCGCACACCTGGGGCACGGGTTCCACGAGGACGGGCTGGTGTCGGCGACGCGCGTCGCGGCGCAGTTTGGGATTACGCTGTGATGGCCATGACCAGCGTGGCGACCGCGGCGACCGTGTCTGCCGAGACGACAGAGCGTGCGGCGGCGGCGACGCCGCTCGCCTCAGCGCTGTACGTCGGGCGGGTGGTGCACCAGCGCTTCCGGCCGCGGGAGCACCGCTTCGCGTACCCGATCTACATGCACCTGCTGGACCTGGACGAGGTGCCGGGGCTGGGGAGCCGCGTGCGGCTGTTCGGCCACAACCGGGCGCGGCCGGTGGTGTTCCGGGAGCGTGACCACTTTGGCGACCCGGCGCGCACGCTGCGCGAGAACGCGCTGGACTTCCTGCGCGCCCACGGCCACAGGGGGGAGATCGGGGCGATCCGGCTGCTGACGCAGTGCCGGGTGGCGGGTTACGTGTTCAACCCAGTGAGCTTCTACTACTGCCACGCCCCCACGGGCGAGGTGTCGGCGGTGATCGCCGAGGTACACAACACCTTCGGCGAGACACACCCCTACCTGCTCACGGGCGACGGACCGGGAGTCCTGTCGGGGGCCGAGAAGAAGGTGTTCCACGTGTCGCCGTTCATGACGCTGGAGGGCACGTACCACTTCCGCCTGACGGTGCCGGGCGAGGCGCTATCCGTGGGAATTGACCTGCAGCGCGGTGGGGAGCGGCTGTTCGCCTCCGCGCTCACGCTGCGGCGGCGGGAGCTGTCCGACCGCGCACTGCTGGCTCTGCTACTCCGCTATCCGATGACCCCGCTGCGGGTCAGCGCATCAATCTACTGGGAGGCCCTCCACCTATGGCGCAAGCGCATCTCGTTCCATCCCAAGCCGCCGTACGACCCGGACGCCGCGCGCGAGACGGCGGCGTAGGCTTCGCCGACCCGCTGGCCTGGCTGGCCCGGTGCGCGCTGCTCCATTCTCTGGAGGGGCTGGAGGACGGTCAGCTCACCCTGCGACTCCCAGAGGGGGAGACGCGCCGCTTCGGGCCGCCCGACGCCGCGCTGAAGGCGACGCTCGTGGTGGAGCGGGATAGCTTCTTCCGCGCGCTGGCGCTGCACGGGCCGCTGTGGATCGGCGACTCGTACGTGGACGGCGACTGGCAGACCGACGATCTGCCCGGGCTGATCGAGCTAGGGCAGCTCAACTACGACCGGCTGATGCGCGGCGCGTGGTACGCGCGGCTGACGCGGGTGGGGAGCCTGGTCAGCTACTGGCTGGGGCGGGGCGCGGAGAACACGCGCGCCGGCAGCCGGCGCAACATCCACGCGCACTACGACCTGGGGAACGACCTCTTCGCGCTCTTCCTGGACGAGTCGATGACGTACTCGTCTGCGATCTTCTCCCAGCCCGACGAAGACTTACAGAAAGCCCAGGAGAACAAGTACCGGGCGCTGGCGGAGAAGGCGGGGATCGGCGCGGGCGACCGCGTGCTGGAGATCGGGTGCGGGTGGGGCGGCTTCGCGATGTTCGCGGCGCGGCGCTACGGATGCCGCGTGACCGCCATTACGATTTCGGCTGAGCAGCACGACCTGGCGACGCGCCGCGCGCGCGAGGCGGGGCTGGATCACCTGGTGGAGGTGCGGCTGTGCGACTACCGCGACGTCGAGCGGGAGACGGGGGGCGGGTTCACGAAGATCGTCTCGATCGAGATGCTCGAGGCGGTGGGGCAGCGCTACTGGGAGACGTACTTCCGGGCGTGTGACAGGCTGCTGGCGCCCGGCGGGCGGATCGCGATCCAGACAATCGCGGTGCCGGACGAGCATTTTGACGATCACGTGCGCACGGCGCACTGGGTGCAGAAGCGGGTGTTTCCGGGCGGACTGCTGCCCTCATTGGGGGCGCTGCGCGAGACGCTCGAGAGGTCGACGCGCCTGGCGATCGCCGAGATAGACGAGATCGGTCGCCACTACGCGCGCACGCTGGCGCACTGGCGCCGCGCCTTCCTGGCGCGGCTGGACGCGGTGCGCGCGCTGGGCTACGACGAGCGCTTCTGCCGGCTGTGGGAGTTCTACCTGGCAGGGAGCGAGGCGGGCTTCCGCACGGGACGGTTGCTGGACTATCAGCTGACGCTCACGCGCCCGGAGGTCGGGTGATGGCGGGACCGCTGCTGACGTACGGAGTCACGCTGCTCCTGTTCCTGGTAATCGACGGGACCTGGCTCGGAGCCATCGCGGGCGGGCTGTATCGCGGGCAGCTGGGGACGCTGCTGGCTGAGCGCTTCAACCTGGCGGCGGCGGGGGTGTTCTATCTCCTGTACCCGGTGGGGCTGAGCGTCTTCGCGGTCTCGCCGGGTTTGGCGGAGACGGGCGGGTTTCCGCTGCGGGCGCTACTGCTCGGCGCGCTGCTGGGGCTGACGGCGTACGGGACGTACGACCTGACCAACCTGGCGGTGGTGCGCGGCTGGCCGCTTTCCATCACGCTGATCGACCTGGCATGGGGCACGGCGCTGAGCGCGGTGGTGGCCGCGCTGGCGGTGGTGATTCTGCGTGCGCTCTCCTGACGACGCGGCGGCGCCGCCGGCGTCGCTGCGGGGCGCGAGGGTGTGGGTGACGGGCGCGAGCTCGGGCATCGGCGAGGCGCTGGTGGGGGAGCTGGCGCGCGCCGGGGCGCGCGTGGCGCTGACGGCACGGCGCGAGGAGGCGTTGACCGCCCTCGCCACCCGGGTACACGCGTCGGGCGGAGAGGCGCTAGTCGCGGCGGCGGACGTGGCCGACCGCGAGGCGGTGCGGCGCGCGACGGAGCGCATCGAGTCCGAGTGGGGTGGCATCGATCTGGCGGTGTTCAGCGCGGGGCTGTACGTGCCGGTGGAGCGGCCGGCGCTGAACGCGGAGGATTTCACCACGACGTTCGCGGTGAACTACTTTGGCATGGTGTACGGGCTGGAGGCGGTCTTGCCGGGGATGCTGCGGCGCGGGCACGGCCGGGTGGCGGCGGTCTCCAGCCTGGTGGGGGATCTTCCCCTGCCGCGCTCGGCGGCGTACGGCAGCTCCAAGGCGGCGGTGACGTACCTGATGCGCACGCTGCGATTCGATCTGCGCCCGCGGGGGGTCGGCGTGACGCTGATCCAACCGGGCTTCGTCAAGACGCCGATGGTGGGCGGGAACGAGTTCTGGATGCCGGCGCTGGTGGAGGTGGAGGACGCGGCGCGGCAGATCGCGAAGGGGCTGGCGCAGGGGAAGGACGAGATCAGCTTCCCGCGGCGCATG
>DASTZM010000758.1:0-4073 GCA_035764305.1 Chloroflexota bacterium
CCGCTTGACGGGCAGCCCATCAGGGGAGTCAAGGAGACTCACACTGCGGAGTCCATGCGCGGCGCAGTCTACCGGCGCCCCGTCACGCGCGCCGCGCACGCGCTAGCGGGTTTGAGTGGGCCGAGAGCCGGGACGCGGTCCTAGAGATATCGGTGGCGGCGCCGGTAGCGCGCGCCGGGGTTGTGAAGACGACCGTCGGTGACGTGTGCGAGCAGGCGTCAGGCCGCGCGCGCCTCGCGTGGGCCCGATTGTCCGTGGTGCCGGCGTGAGACGCGGACCGACGCGACGCGATAGCCGTCCATCCGTTCGACGGTGAGCGTCTTCCCGTCGACACCCACGTGGTCTCCCACGCGCGGGACACGCCTGAGACGCGCCATGACCAGGCCACCGACTGTCGTGGCGGCGGCGTGGTCCGCGCGGGTCAGGCGGATACCGTCCTGGTGCTGCCACTCCCAGAGCTTCAGCAGCCCCGGCACCACCGCGCCGTCTGCCTGGGCTCCCGCCGCCCCCGGTCCGCGTCCGGCCAATCGCCGCACGCGGTCTCCGCGCCGGCCGACCCACTTCTCGAGCTCGACGGCGCAGAACACGACGGCGGCGGCCGTGACCGAGATCAGTAGATCGAGGGGCGGGAGCGGCGTGGTGCGGAACACCGCCTGGAGGCCCGGGACGTAGACGACCGCCAGCTGGAGGAGCACGGTGAGCGTCACCGCCCCGATCAGCGGCCGGTTCGAGCCGAGGCCGAGGCGGAAGAGCGAGTCGCGCTCGGAGCGGATGGCCAGCACGTTCGCCACCTGCGCGAACACCAGCGTGGTGAACGCCGCGGTCTGCCACGTCGGCAGTCCGGCCCGCCAGTACCCGAAGCCGACGCCGAGCGTCAGGGCCGCCATCAGTGCGCCCATCCAGACGACGTGGCGCGCCATGCCACGCGCGAAGATGCTCTCGGCGGGCGAGTGCGGCGGGCGCCGCATCACGTTGCGCTCGGCGGGCTCGAAGGCGAGGGCGACCGCGGTGGGTCCGTCGGTGACCAGGTTGATCCACAGGATCTGGAGCGGCAGCAGTGGGAGCGGCATGCCGGCCAGCGGCGCCGCCAGCATCACCCACAGCTCGGCCGAGTTGGTCGTCAACATGTAGCGCACGAACTTGCGCACGTTGTCGTAGACCGCGCGACCCTCTTCGACCGCGGCCACGATGGTGGCGAAGTTGTCGTCCAGCAGGACGATGTCCGCCGCCTCCCGCGACACGTCGGTGCCGGTGACGCCCATGGCGATGCCCACGTCGGCGCGCTTGAGCGCCGGGGCGTCGTTCACGCCGTCGCCCGTCATCGCCACGACGTGCCCGTTCTTCTGCAGCGCCTCCACGATGGCGAGCTTGTGTTCGGGCGACACACGGGCGAAAACCGAGACGCCATCCACGGCCCGCTCCAGCTCGCCGGGCGGCATCCGCGCGAGCTCCGCGCCGGTCAGCGCGCACGCCCCAACCTGGCGCGCATCGTCACGCGCATCAGCCGCGTCGGCGATGCCGAGCTGCGCCGCCAGGTGGTGCGCGGTCAGCGGATGGTCCCCCGTGATCATGACCGGTCGCACGCCGGCGGTCCGGCTGCTGAGCACCGCATCCCGCGCCTCGGCGCGCGGTGGATCGAGGAGGCCCACCAGCCCAACGAGCGTGAGGTCGTGCTCGGCGTCCCGCGCGCCGGCCTCATCCTGAGGCGGCGCGATGCGACGCATGCCCACGCCGAGCACACGCATCCCGCGCCGCGCCATCCGGTCCTCACCTGCCCTGATCGCGGCGCGCCGCGCTTCGTCCAGCGCCACCGGCCCGGCCCCGGTCCACAGGCTGCTCGACACCGCGAGGAGACTGTCGACCGCGCCCTTGGTGAACGCGACGTAGCCAGCGTCCCCACCATCCGAGCAGGCGCCGAGCAGCGCCTCGCGCACTCGATGGGCCAGCTCGCGGGGCCCCGGGCCGTCTCGCTCTCCCTTGGCGAACCGCAGCGCGTGCACGGTGGTCATGCGCTTGCGGTCGGAGTCGAAGGGCAGCTCGGCGACCCGCGGGAGCCAACGATCGAGCAGAGGCTTCCGGAGTCCGAGTCGCGCCGCCGCCACCACCAGCGCCGCTTCGGTGGGGTCCCCAGTCGCGCCGAAGGTATCACCTCTTTCGGCAAGCGCGGCGTCGCTGCACAGCGCGGCGCCCGCCAGCAGAAGAGTGACGCCCCGGTCTCCCGCCGCCGCATCCCCCACCCCGCCGGCCAGTGCGGCCTCGGGGCGTCCGGCGACCTCGAGGGCCGCGACCGCCATTCGGTTCTCGGTCAGCGTGCCCGTCTTGTCCGAGCAGATCACGGTGACCGACCCGAGCGTCTCGACCGCGGCGAGCCGGCGGACGAGCGCCCGGCGCCGGAGCATGCGCTGCGCGGCGAGGGCCAGCGCGATCGTGACGACGGCCGGCAGCCCTTCCGGCACGGCCGCGACCGCCATCCCGATGGCCGTCATCAGCATGAGGCGCGGCTGCTCGCCGCGTAGCAGGCCGGCGACGAACACCACGCCGACCAGCGCCAGCGCCATGAGCGCCATGGCGCGGCCGAGGTGGTCCAGCCGCTTCTGCAGCGGGGTGGGCTGGCGCTCCACCGTCTGGAGCATGGTCGCGATGCGCCCCAACTCGGTTGCCATGCCGGTGGCGGTCACGGCGGCCACGCCGCGGCCGGCCGCCACGATCGTCCCGCGGTAGATCATGTTGCGCCGGTCGCCAAGCGCGAGCTCCTGGGCGGCGAGCGGCGTCGCGGCCTTGTCCACGGCCTCCGACTCACCCGTCAGCGCCGCCTCCTGCACGCGCAGTCCGGCACACTCGAGCAGGCGCGCATCGGCGGACACCAGGTTGCCCGCTTCGAGCAGCAGCACATCGCCCACCACCAGGTCCGGCGCCGCCGCCTCGATCACGCGTCCGCCGCGGCGGACGCGCACGGTCGGGATGCTCAGCTTCTCGAGCGCCTCCATCGCCCGCTCGGCGCGGTGTTCCTGCGTGAACCCGAGCAGCGCGTTGAGCAGCACGACTGCGCCGATGACGGCGGCGTCTTTGTAGTCGCCGACCCAGACAGAGATGCCGAGCGCGATGAGGAGGATGACGACCAGCAGCGAGCGGAACTGGTCGAGCAGGATGTGCCAGACACGCCGCTTCCCGCGCTCGGCGAGCGCATTTGGACCGTCCGCCGCGAGGCGGCGCGATGCCTCGTCGGGCGTGAGCCCGTCCTGGATGCTCGTGTGAAGCGCCGCCGCGACTTCGGTGGCGTCGAGCGTGTGCCACCCTGGGGAGGGAGGCATCTCTGCCGCCTACGCCGCGAGCGCTGGAACGGCCGGCTCGGGAGTGGCGCCGGCGGAGGCGGTGTTCTCGTGCCCAGCGGCGGCGCCGTCGGGCCGCACCACGAGCACGGGACAGGGACTGAGGCGCAGTAGCGCCTGGGCCGTACTGCCCAGCAGCAGCCCGGTGAGACCGGTTGCCTCGCCCGGGTCTGCCCAGGGATTCAGCGCGTGGACGAGCAGCAGCTCGGCTTGTGATGCGCGCGCCAGAGCACCGACGCGCGCGAGAAGGGCCTTGTCCTTCTCGGACCCGTCCAGGGCCACCAGGATTTTCACGAGACGCCTCCGGGTATTGGTCGTCTCCGGCCGCCGCGCGGCGGCCGGAGGCACTACCCGAAGGTCTCCCCCGGCCGGGCTCGGTGGCCTCGCCTCCGCGCCTGGCTACCCAGACCGCCGGCTGGCGCCACCGGTACTCCGACCAGGAGCCGTGGTGACGATGGCGCCTCGAGTGGGGTACTCCCCCTCGGTCACCTAGACCCTATCGGCCGGTGGCCCCCCCCACATCGGGAAAAACCCGAATCGCAGGGGTGCCACGGCGTACCTCGCCGGTCGACTGGAAGCGATGGTGGGGACGACGACGTAGACCGCGAAAAGCGTGCGCGGCGCGGTTCGCGATGGACGAAGTGGCGCGGCGAGAGCGACGCAGCGTTGACGACGTCGCTCAGTTAGCGATCGGCGACTACCTGGCCCGCCACACGCGTGACTGGTCGGAGTGGAGTCATCGAT
>DASTZM010000759.1:0-10777 GCA_035764305.1 Chloroflexota bacterium
TGCGCCAGGCGCGCCCCGCCGTCCCCCTCGGACGCCATCTGCTCCAGCCGGCTGCGCCGCGAGGCGACCATCGCCAGCTCGGTAGCGACGAAGAAGCCATTCGCCGCGACAAAGACGATGACCAGCGCCAGCGCCAGGAGCGACCCGCCGTCCATCAGGCGGAGTAGTGTAGCGGCGGCGTGGCGACGCCGCCGGCGCTAGCCGGTCACTATTCGGACTCGGTGCGGCCCTTCGTCGTCATCAGCAGCGTGACCCCGATCGAGAAGACCAGAAAAGCAACCGCCAGGATCACCGCCCCACTGTGCGCCATGAACCGCGCCAGCTCTCCCTCCATTTACTCCTCCTCCATCACAGCCACCGCCGCCACTTGAAGAAGCCCAGCATCATCACCGTCATCAGCGCCATGCCGATCAGCATGGCGTAGAACCCCTCGAAAAAGTCGTACTCCGCCATCTTGAAGTTGGTGCCGAAGATCCCCGTGACCACCGTCATCGGCAGCAGCACCGCCGAGAGAAACGTCAGCACGCGCAGTTCTTCGTTGGTACGGTAGCTCACGTTCGAGATGTAAAGGTTGTACGAGCCGGTCACCGTGTCTCGCGCGTGCTCGAGTCGCTCCAGCAGATTGTCCAGATGCTGTACCAGGTCTCGGAAGTACGCCTCTACCTGAGTCTGCGGCACCGGCGAGTCCGGCGCCGCCAGGATGCCGAACGCCGCGCGGTGTGGTCCGACAATCCGCCGCACCGCGTGGATGTGGCGCTTCATGATCATGATCTGATCGAACGCCCCCCGCCCCGTGTCGCGTAAGAGCGCCTCCTCCATCCGCTCCACCTCGTCCTCCACCTCGTCGAACTCGCGCGAGTAGTCGCTCACCAGCGTATCGAGTAGGACGTACAGCAAGTAAGACGAGTCGAGACGCCCCAGCTGTGGGTTGGTCGCCGTCCGCTCCTCGAGTTCCTTGAGCCACGGCAACGGCCGGTCGTGCACGCTGAGCAGGAAGTTACGCCCGGCGACCGCGTTGATCTCGGTCACCGTCGTCGTCGGCTCCCCGCCCTTCTCCACCCCCGTCTCGTCGACGTCGACCGAGAACGCGGTCACGATGTAGTGCTCTTTGAAGGTGCGCACCAGCGGCCGCGTGCTGGGCCGGCGCGTGATCCGCGCCGCGCGTGGGTCGATCCCCAGCACCTGGCACACCTCGGCCAGCACGTCGTCGGAGGGATCGACCACGTCCACCCACAGCAGGTTCTTGTCGTCCTCGCACAGGCGCGGCCAGTCGGCCAGCTTGGCGCGCGTCGGCGGCCGGTCGCTGCGGTACAGCCAGGTACGCACGTTGGTGGGGGCTTCGGGATCGCCGGATCCGGCCGTGCCGTCTTTGCCGCCGTCCTGGCGGGCTGCCACAATGCGCGCCGTGTCGCTCGTCTGGATCGCCTGCGGCGCCATGGCGCTGGCCGCCGCCCTCGTCGCTTTGGGCGCCATCACTCAGATCGCCGCCCTGTCGATGCCCGGCGTCGGGCTTATGACCCTGGCTGCCGTGCCGCTGGTGGCCGGGGTGTGGCGCCTGATCCTGCCCGTGGGCCAGGAACACGCCGACGACCCAGACGACTCACTAGTGCGATGACGCCGTGAGACAGCGCGACGATGGCCAGAAGCGCGGCCGCCAGCCCGAGCACGTACCGCACGTCCTCGAAGAACAGCTGCACCGTCCCCGCTGTACCCACCGCGTCGCGGCCCGGAGTATGGCATTGAACGCCCTACTAGGCGGATGCAACCGCCGTGCCAGTCCCTCGCCGGTCGCCTCGCCGCCCCCCTCGCCGCCCCCTCTCGTCACTCCACTGGACACGCGTGGCACACTACTTGCAGCTACAACCGGTTTCGAGTGACCTTGTAACAGTGCGTTACACAGTCGAGACAACTAAAGCCCCACAAGACGCCGGCGCCGTGGACGAGGCGCAGACCAAGGCCGCCTCTGAGCTGAAGCTTTCGCCCATCCAGGAGCAGCTGCTGCGCGGCATCGTCGAGAACGGCGGCGCGTGCGCCTACAACCAGCTCTCGCGCATCGCCTACGGCCTGCGCAAGCAGGATCTGCCCAACGCCGACCGCAGCCGCATCGCCGTCTCGCTCCGCCACCTCGAGGCGCGCGGCCTCGTCGCGCTGCGCCGCCGCTGGGGCAACCTGGGCTACGGCCAGCCTGAGCTGGTCATCCTCACCGACCTGGGCCGCGCCTACACCGCCGGGTACGCGGCCAACTAGTGCAGTAGACCGAACAGCGCACCCAGGATCAGCATCCCGACCAGGTGGTAGGCGCTCTGCACCAGAATGAGCGTCCCCGGCTGCTTGGCGTGCGGGTTGAAGACTGACGCCAGCGTCCAGTAGGGCAGGCCAAACCCCAGCCACAGCAGGAACCCCAGGTACGCCCCGTCGGTGATCGTTGCCACCCCCAGCGCCCGCGCCAGCATCCCCGTCACCACCGCAACCAGCACGTAGGCCAGGAGCGGCGCCAGGTAGATCGCGCCCCCGGGACGCTGCCCCTCCGGATGCCCCTCGAAGCCGATGGCCCGCATCCAGATGCGGCCCGTTGGGGAGAAGCCCATGTACCAGACCGCGCCCAGCGCGAAGTACAAGATCGTGCCCAAGATCACCGCCAGCCAGTTCAGCTGCGGCAGCATCCCAATTCCCATGTGCGGTCAGCCTCCGCTCGACTGACGCGCCGCGGCGCGGCCCGGTTGCGGAATTGGGAGTAGGCGCTACTCGGAGGCGCTGCTGGAAGGGGCTAGTCGGGGGCGCTAGGCGAACATGGGCTGCGCCTGCCCACCCGCGCGCATCGCGCCATTCGCCTCGGACGCCGCGATGCTCAGACCAGCCCGCAGCTTCTGGAGCAGCACGTCGGCATCGCTGATCCGCCGGTCCCCCGCGATCCGCACCGTCGCGCCCACGCTGCTCCTATCCGGGCTCTGGAAGTGCGCCATCCGCCAGCGCTCGACGTAGCGGATCAGGCGCTGCAGGTCCGCGGCGTCGCTCTCGGCGCGTGTCGCCTTGGCGTCCGCCCAGTGGCGCTGATTCGGCTGCTTCGGTTGTCCGCTCGACGTACGAGGCATCGCGAATCCCAGTCATAATCAGCGCAACCGGTATGCCAGCGGCCCCCAGAAACCGTTACAGGGCCTTTCCAGTTCGGTCAGCGTCCGGCTACGAGTGCGTCCATCGATTCAGAACGGCGAAGAAAGCCTCGAAGCGCGATACTCGGGCCCCGCATGGCCAGCGCACCGCCCGCGCCGCTCCTGGGGCCGCTCCTGGCGCGCGGCGCCACCGCCGAGGTCTTCTCGACCGGCGGTGACCGCGTCATAAAGCTCCTCTTGCCCGGGCGGCCGCGCGCGGCCGCGGCACGTGAGGCAGCCCTCGGCCAGCTGGTCAACCGTCTGGGGATTCCCGCTCCCCAGGTGCACGACCTGGTCGAGATCGACGGCCGCCACGGGGTCATCTTCGAGCGCATAGACGGTCCTTCCATGTTGGACGCGATCGTCGCGCAGCCATGGCGCGTCCTGCGCCTCGCTCCGCTCCTGGGGACGCTGCACGCGCGCATCCACCGCGCCCCGCTGCCCGCAGATGCAGCCGATGGCCCGGAGCTGCGCCGCCTGACCAACGAGCTCGACCGCAAGATCGGCCAGTTCACGCATACCCCGCCCGACGAGCGCGCCGCCGCGCTGGAGCAGCTCATGGCGCTGAAGGAACGCGGTGCGGCGTCCCCGCCGAGCCTCTGCCACGGTGACTTCCACCCGGGCAACGTCATCCTCACCGCGCGCGGCCCGGTGGTCGTCGATTGGAACGACGCCACGCTCGGCCCGCCCGAAGCCGACGTCGCGCGGACCGGGGTCTTGATGCTGCACGGCGAGCTCCCCGCCGCCATCGGCGGCGCCAAGCGCGTCGCCATCCAGACCACCCGCCGGCTGCTGCACGCGCTCTACCTGCGCCGATACCGCACACTCACCGGCATGTCCGACGCGCAGATCGAGCCCTGGCGCTTCCCCACCATCGTCGCCCGCCGCGCCGAAGGAGTCGGGCGCTGATGGCCGCCCAGCGCACCAAACCGGCGCCCACGCCGGGCCGCCTGGCGATGGTCGTCGTCTGGGACGGGCTCCGTCCCGACTTCGTCACCCCCGACGTGACTCCCACGCTGCATCGCCTGGCCACCGGCGGTGTGTGGTGCGAGCGCAGCCACTGCGCCTACCCCAGCGAGACGCGCGTCAACGCCTCCGCGATCGCCACCGGCTCCTACCCGGGACGCACCGGCATCACCGCCAACAGCATCTACGTGCCCGGCTTCGATTCGGCCGATCCCGCCGCCATCGCCAACACCGGCGACCACCGCCACCTGGCGCGCATCGCCGAGATCGACCCGCCGCTGCTCGGCATCCCCACCACCGCCGACCAGGTGCTTGCCGACGGTGGCGCCGCGTTCGTCGCCAGCTCGGGTTCGCCCGGCTCGGCCTTCCTCCAGGCCGGTGATCCCACCCACGGCGCCGCCATCCTGAATCACGCCCTGCTGCGCCCCGACTCGCTCCGCGACGCCGTGATCGAGCGCTTCGGTTCCCCACCCCCCAACTCGATCCCCGCCACCGCGCTGAGCGACTGGGTCACGCGCGGCCTGCTCGAGCTGCTCCTGCCCGAGCGCGTCGCGCCCGCGGTCCGCGGCGGTGACCCCGCCATCGTCCACTGGTGGCTCACCGACCCCGATCACACCGCCCACGCCGTCGGACTCGGCGCGCCGGAGACCATCCAATCGCTGCGCGAGAACGACCGCCGCCTGGCCGCGCTGATGGACACGCTCGCGGCGCTCGAGTTGATCGACCACACCGACGTCATCCTCACCTCCGACCACGGCTTCTCGACCGCCGGACCGCGCCGCTGGAGCGGGAGCGCACTCGCGGCGCTCGGTGTCCCCGATCTACCCGCAGACGTCGAGGTCGTGACGACGGGACAAGGTGGCGCTCTCTCGATCGGTCCGAGCGCCGCCCGGCACGCCGCCGCGATCGTGCGCCACCTGCAATCGCTCGAATGGGTCGGCGCCATCTTCACGCGCGACGGTGGGCCCGCCGCCGGGCTGCCCGGCACGCTGCCGCTCTCGGCGCTGTGGAACGGGCGCGTCGGCCGCCGCGCCCCCGACGTGCGCTTCTCGTTCGCGTGGAGCGACGCGCCCAACCAGTTCGGGGTCGCCGGGTCGGTCCTCGCCGGCTCGGGGCGCGGCGCCAGCCACGGCAGCGCCAGCCCCCACGACATGCGCAACAGCCTCTTCGCCTGGGGTCCGCGCTTCCGCCGCGCGTTGCGCTCAGACACGCCGGTCGGCGCCGTCGACGTCGCCCCAACCGTACGCCTCCTCCTGGGCCTGCCACAGACCGAGTGCGATGGCCGCGTCCTCGAAGAGCTCCTCGACGTTGACGCGCCCGCGCCGCACGCGACCACCCGCACGCTCGACGCCGCGCTGCCCGACGGCAGCTACCGCCAGTCCCTCACCCTCGCCCGCGTCGGCGCGACCGACTACGTCGTCCAGGCCACCGCCTGGCGCCAGTAAGAACGCATGTTCTAGACTTCTCCTCGGTACTGAGGAGAACGCAATTGGACTCGACCGGAGAGCGTGATGCGCCGCTGGCGACGACGCCCACTGCGCACGCCACCGAGCTGCCCCATCCGTCGCCGCTCGCCGCGCTCGACGCTTCCACCGTCGAGCAGGTCGTCGTGGGCGGCGACCTGGCCCGCCTCACCCCCGAGCAGCGCGTCTCCTACTACCAGGCCGTCTGCGCCTCGCTCAACCTCAATCCCCTGACCCGTCCGTTCGAATACATCCGCCTCAACGACAAGCTGACGCTCTACGCCAAGCGCGAGGCGACCGACCAGCTCCGTCAGCTGCACCGCATCAGCGTCGAGATCGTCGCGCGCGAGCAGCAGGGCGACCTCTACGTCGTCACCGCCCGCGCCACCACCCCCGACGGCCGGCGCGACGAATCGACCGGCGCCGTCTCCGTCAACGGCCTCGCCGGAACCAACCTGGCAAATGCCTGGCTCAAGGCCGAGACGAAGGCGAAGCGGCGCGTCACGCTGTCCATCTGCGGGCTGGGGTGGCTCGACGAGAGCGAAGCCGACACCGTGCGCGTCGCCCGCTACGCCCGCGTCAGCGAGGCCGGCGAGGTGCAGCCCGACGACCCGCAGCGCGTGAAGCTCATGCGCCGCTGGCATGCCCTGTGCAAAGAGGCAGACAGCCTCGCCGTGCCCTACGACACGCTGCCGCTCGACGCCACCGTAGACCAGATCGTCGACGCCGGCAAGGCGCTCCGCCGCCGCGTGGACGAAGCGCGCGGCACGCGGGCGGCGTGACCGTGGCGGACGAAAAGCGCCGCGGGCCGTGGGTCGTGCGCGGCGAGCGGCGCGTCTACGCCGACGAGTTCGTCTCGCTCGACCTCCACGACGTGCGCCGCCCCGACGGCTCACCCGGCCACTACGCCGTCGTCGGCAGCCCGGATGGTCTCGCCATCGTGGCTCTGACTCCGGCGCGCGAGGTCTACCTCGTGGGGCAGCACCGCTACGCCATCGACGCCTACTCGTGGGAGCTCCCCACCGGTGGGATCGAAGACGGCGAGGACCCCCTCGACGGCGCCAGGCGTGAGCTGCGTGAGGAGACCGGGATCGAGGCGGCGCGCTGGAGCCCGCTGGGCATGGTGCACCCCTCGGGCAGCATCTGGGCTTCGGTCACCCACCTCTTTCTCGCCGAGGACCTGCACCAGGGCGAGACGGACCGCGACGCGTCCGAGGACATCCGTGTCGAGCGCATCCCTCTCGACGACGCCCTGCGCCGCGCCGCCGCCGGCGACATCACCCACGCCGCCACCGTCACCGCCCTCTTCCGCGCTCACCACCTTCTAGGCGGAAGAGTCAGCTAGGGGGTGCAGGGGGAGCGCAGCGTCCCCCTGCACCGGCGCGGGGCGGGGCAACCCATCGTTAGCATCCTGCATCCGTGCTCCGCGCCATCAAGCACACCCTAATAAACAGGAACTACGCCCTCTTCATGGCGGGCAGCTTCATCTCCGCCATGGGCTCCTGGTTCCAGGCCGTCGCCATCGGCTGGCTCGTCCTCGAGCTCTCCAACTCCGCCTTCATCCTGGGCCTCGCCAACTTCGCCCAGATGGCGCCGCTCTTCTTCCTCGGCTTCTTCGGCGGCGTCCTCGCCGACCGCGTCGATCGCCGCCTGCTGCTGGTCTGCGGCATGGGCATCGGCACGCTCGCCACCGCCTCCCTCGCCGCGCTCTCGCTCGCCGGGCTGGCCAGCGTTCCTGTCGTCCTCCTCGCGTCGCTCGCGCTCGGACTCAGCAACGCCGTCGTGTGGCCCGCCTGGCAGCCCTTCATCACCGAGCTGGTGCCCAAGGCGCGCATGCGCGACGCCATCGCCTTCAACTCCGCCCGTTTCAACCTGACCCGCGTCGTCGGCCCCGCGCTCGCCGGCGTGCTCATGGCGCGCGTCGGCGCACCGCTCTGCCTCGCCGTCGCGGCGCTCTCCAGCGCCGGCGTCATGGTCGCCACCTGGCTCATCCGGCGTCCTACCGGCCGGCGCCGCGTGCCGTTACCGTGGCTCGCCGCGCTCTCGGAAAGCGTCGCCTACGTGCGCGGCGACCGCTTCATCGCCCAGCTCCTGCTCGTCATCGGCCTGTTCGGCGTGCTCGTCCAGCCCTACCAGGCGTTCCTTCCCGCGTTCGCGCGCGACGTGCTCGGCACCGGCGCCGAAGGCTTGGGCGTGCTGCTCACCGCGGTGGGGGCGGGCGCCGTCCTCGGTGCGGCGCTCACCGGATCGCGCCACGTCGCGGCGCACCCCGAGCGCGCTATGGCGCTCACCGCGCTGCTCAGCGGCGCCGGGCTGGCGTGCTTCGCCGCCGCTCCGCTGCTCGGGCTCCCCGCCTGGGCGGCCACGCTCGCGCTCGTCGCCGTCGGTTTCGGCTCGGTCGCCTACCTCACCACCGCCAGCGCCACCATCCAGCTCCGCGTCCCGGAGCACCTCACTGGCCGCGTCATGGGCCTGTGGGTCGTCATGAACGCCGGCACCATGCCCCTCGGCAGCCTGGCCCTCGGCGCCGTCGCCGAGCCCCTCGGCCTCCCCCAGGTCATCCTCGCCTGCGGCCTGGTCGGCGTCGCCATCGGCGCGCTCGGTCTGCTCAACCGCGGCGCGACGCTGCGCGCCGCTCCCAGCCTCGCAACCTGACCTGGCGCGTCCCGTTATGACGAGTCGGGCCCGCCTTGGACGCGTCGCGTGCTGCCGCCCCGAACCATCCAGGTGCGGCCGGCGCGCGCATCCTCGTGCTCGGCGCCGATCTCGAGTCGATCGCGCCCGTCGTCGATCGACTCGAGCGGTGGGGGGCCGGCCCGCTCGTCCTGTTTGACGTCCCCGCCGCGCTGAACGCGCTCGCGCGTTCACGCCCCTACCTCGTCGTTCTCGACTCGCGATTCGGTCCGGACCGCGCCGGCCTGCTCGCGGCGCTGCAGGGGGATCGCGCGCTGCCGGTTGACGCGCGCCGCCCCGTGCCGACGCTCGTCCTGACGGGTCCCGGCGATCCGCCGCTCGACACCGTGCTGGGACCCGAGCTGGCGCGGCGCGTCAGCACCGTCCCGCGCGACCAGCCCGCCGCCCTCGACAGCGCGCTGCGCCAGGCGTTGCAGCGGGCCGGTCTCTCGTCCTACGCGCCCCAGGCGTTCGGCGCGCCGCCGCTCGAACCTCTGGCCCCACTGGGGCAGCCTCCACTGGGGCAGCCGGCGCCGGCGCCGAGCGCCCCCGTCACGCCGGCTGCGCCCGCGGCCCCACCTATCGTTTCGCGCGGCGCGCCCACCACGGCCCGCCCCACACCAGCCGCCCGCCAGCGCGTCCCGGTGGGCCGCCTGACACTCGCCGCCGCGCTGTTGCTCGCCCTGCTCGGCATCCCGTACCTGATCACCAACCGCCCCGGCAGCCGGCCCGAAACACAGCCCGCCGACGCAACACGCACGACGTCACCTGGATCCGCCGGATCGCCCTCCGCCGCCGCCAGCGCGGCCGCGCAAGCGACGGCTCCGGCGACCCCGCCTCTGCCCGGTCAGCCTAGCCAAGCCGGCCCGTCCACCCAGCCCGGCCAAGGTCAGCCGCCCGGCCAGGCTGCAGCGCCCGGTCAGCCGGGTCAGCCGGGTCAGCCCCAGCCAAACGGCTCCATCCTCGACCCACTGATCGGCCTGCTCGGTCCACTCGTCGGCGCGCCCCCGCCCGGCGCAAACGTGCCGCCCGGT
The DNA here is from genome assembly GCA_035764305.1 of Chloroflexota bacterium. GTDB lineage: Bacteria > Chloroflexota > UBA11872 > UBA12225 > UBA12225 > DASTZM01. Next base: position 9,286 of record DASTZM010000759.1, read on the forward strand.
GCCCAACCCGGTGCGCAGCCCGGTGCCGGTGGAGCCTCACTCGCGCCCGGCATCCAGTCCGGCGGCGACCGCGGCCCCGCCACGGGCCCGGCCGCCCCTGGAGCCGCGCCGGGCGCCCCCGCCGTACGCCCGCCCTGGCAGCCGCCCCAGGCGCCCCGCATCCCCTTCTGCGGCGACGTCGAGCGTTGGCGCCAACCCGTACGCGACGTGCTCTCCGAAGCCTGGAACGAAGGGCGCCTCGACGGCCCCGCCGGCGCCCTCGACGACGACCTCCTACTCGCGCTCATCCTCCGGGAGAGCACCGGAGACCCACTCGCCATCGGCACGGGTGGCAAAGGTGAAGTGGGCCTGCTCCAGCTCCTCCCCGCCACCTTCTCCGAGCAGGTCGGCCTCCCTATCGGTCCAACCGGCCCTAACGCCGACTCCCTCTCCTCCCTGATCCAGGCGATGCAGGATCCCCGCCTCAACCTCCGCGCCGGCGTACGCTACCTCGCCCGCGCCTTCGCCGCGCAAGGCGGCGACCTCTACTGGTCGCTTGTCGCCTACCGCACCGGCCTGGAGGGCGCCGCCGCGTGGCGCCGCGCCGGCGGCACCCCCGCCGAGATCGACGCCCGCGTCCGCGCCACGCTCGAGACCTACGCCCGCCACCGCCCCGACGTGCGCCTCGTCTTCGTCCCCTCCCCCGGCGCCCCCGCCCCACTCGCCATCAAACCCATCCTCCCCGCCGGCACCTGCTGACAGGCGCCTGCGTCACCGCCCGCTAGCCCAGGACCTCATCCCCCAGCACCGACGCCGCGGTCAACCTGCGCGCCGCCTGCGCCGTATCGCGCGGCACCCCATGCAGCGCACCCGCCCACACGCCCGCATCCAGCCACCCGAAGTGCGCCCGCGCTTCCGACTCCAGCTTGTCGCGCAGCCAGCGAGCCGCCCGCTCCGCGGAGGACGCGTCTCCAGCCCCGCCGCGCCGCCCCACCGCCCCCAGCCGGCGGAAGAGGCTAGAGCCCCACACCGACGCTCTCCACCGCCGCGCCGTCCGGCCCCAGCCGCAGCGTCAGCTCCAGCGAATCAGTCCCGATCTGCAGCAGGAACACCCCCGGCACCCGCATCAGCAGCCGCACGCCCTCGATCTCCTGCCCGTCCAGCTGCGCCAGCGCCTTGTTCACCTCCGCCGTCTGCTCCGCCATCGCCCGCCCCGCTGGCGTCTGGTTGAACAGCCGCAGCAGCGCCTGCTCGCCGTTCGCGCGGTGCTGGCGCCGGATCCGCCCGCTCTGCAGCCCCAGCTCCAGCAGCTCACCCGCGGCGTCCAGCGTCTCGTCGGGCAGCTCACCCGCCTCCACCCCCGCCGCCAGCGGCGCATACCGCGCGCGCACCCCCTCATCCGGGAACGCTTGCAGCAGCGCCCCCACTTCCTCGCGCAGCAGCTCCTGGTCGTCCGGCTTGAGCGCTATCGCCATCCTTCCCTCCTACCCGTGGGATGCGGCGCCACCGCTGC
>DASTZM010000760.1:0-7337 GCA_035764305.1 Chloroflexota bacterium
CCAGCGCTGCGTCGAGCTGCCGGCGCAGGTCGACGGCGTCCCCCGCGCGGTACGTCAGCGCATGCTCGCCCGGCGTCACGTAGTCGCCCACCGACGACCGCGCCGCGATCGCCGCCGGCCGCCTCATCGCCAGTGCATCGAGCAGCACCAGCGTCCCCGAGCAGTCCGACCCGGCCGTCGACTCGTCACCCAGCGTCGGTACCGCCACCGCTCGCGCCGCGCTGTACTCGTCACGCAGCGCCGTCTGCGGCACGTCGAACCGCGCCTCGACGTTCGCCGGAAGGTCGATCCCCGCCACGTTGCGCGGACTACAAACGATGCGCGCGCGCAGCGCCGGTGGCGCCGCCACCGCCGCCGCCAGCGTTGCGTAGTCGCGACCCGGGTCACGCCCTGCGGCCAACACCGAGGGATCCGTACTGGCGCCGCGTGGGGCCGCTGCGCGCGCCGGATCGTAGAAGCGCGCATCGGTGCCCGACAGCACGAGCGGCAGACGCTCGTAGGCGATCCCCAGTCGCTCGTGCAAAAACCGCCGCTGGAACTCGGCGACGCAGACGATCGCGTCGGCGCACCGCACCGCGGCCGAGACCAGCGCCGCGCGCCAGCCGCCCCGCCGGAGCAGGTTCGTCAGCGTCATGTTCAGCCACACCAGCTTCGGCCGCCGCAGGCGCGGAATCGCCCGCGCCGCCAGTAGGAGCGGCCACGCGCCGGTCAGAAACACCGCGTCGTGCCCGCCGAAGCGGCGCAGCGTCCGCAGCTGCAGCGCGTCCGGCCCGAACCGCCCCACCTGGCGCGCGGCCAGCCGCCCCAGAGCGCCATACTCGGGCTCGTGCAGGGTAGGCGCGATGCCGTGTCGCCCGACGTGATTGAACCCGAACAGCAGCGTGTCCGGCGCGTCCCCCCGCGCCGCCGCGTCGATCAGCCCCCGCTTGCGCGCCGTGAACACGAACAGGACGCGCAGCACCGCCATCGCCTATCCGCGCAGCAGGGCCGCCACGCGGTCGGCCCAACCGTCCAGGCTGTGCTCACTTTCCACGGCGGCCCGCAGCGCAGCCCCCACCTCGGTCCGCCACGCAGCGTCGCGCCCAAGTGTCTCCTCCACCGCCGCCGCGAACGCAGCCGCGTCGCCGTCCGTCGGCGCGAGCGCCTCGCACACCGGCGCCAGCAGCGCGCGCGACGACGGCGCCGTCGAGACCACCGGCGTCTCACACGCCATCGCCTCCAGCACCACCTTGTCGAGGCTCCCGGTGCCGCTTGTGTGCGCCAGCAGCCACGCCCGCCGGTACTCGCTCGGCATCTCCTCGTACGGCACCGCGCCAAGCTGCTCCACGCGCTCGCCCAGCCCCAATCGCCCGATGTGCCCGTCCAGCGCCGCGACGTGCTCGTCGTCGCGTGCGTATCCACCGCCGCTCGCGATCCGCAGCCGCCACTCCGACGTATCGACGCGACTCAGTGCGTCGATCATGAAGTCGTACCGCTTGGACGGTGAGAGCCGACCCGCGGCCAGGATCCGCCCCCGTTCGGCGGGCTGCGCCGGGTCAGGGAAGTACCGGCGCGTGTCCACACCGTGCCCCGTGACGCGCACGCGTCGGTCCACGTCGGGTCCCGTCAGCGGAAAACTGTCCCGAGTCGGTGTCAACACGTCATCCACCAGTCGCGTCGCGGCCCGCAGCGGACCGTCCACTCCTCCCTGCGCGTACCACAGCGCCAACCGCCTCCCGCTCGCCTTCACCAGCGGCGCCGCCAGGAGCGCGTACCGTGGGACCATGTGCACCAGCACCGCGCTCGCCGCCGGGAGTGAGCGCGCGAGCGCCGCGTAGAAGCGCGCCGTCTGCTCCAGCCGGCCGTGACCCGCACGCTTCCCCAGGTCGTGCACCCGCACCCGCCCGTCTTCCCGCTCGCGCTCACCGTCCAGCGCGATCACGTCCACCCCGTCGCCGCGCGCCGCGAGCGCGCGCACCCAGTCGCGCGTCACTCCGAGGATCGTGCTGTCCGGCCGGTAGCTCTGCGTGATGAACACGATCCGGCCCATGCTGGTCGGCCGGGTCCGCCGCTAGGCCGTCGCCGGCGCCATGCGCCGCGGCGCGAGCGCCTCGAGTGTCGCCGTCGTCCGCTCCACCAGCGTGTCCCACCGGTAGCCGCGCACATCCTCGAGTGCGCGCCGCACCAGGGCACTCCGGAACGGCACGTCGCCGAGCAGGCGCTCAACCGCGGCGACGATCGCCGCGCCATCGTCCAGCGGCACCAGCAGCCCGTTCTCACCGCCGCGGATCACCTCGGGGTTCCCGCCCACCGCCGACGCGATCACCGGTGCCCCCGCCGCCATCGCCTCCAGCATGACGTGGGACATCCCCTCATAGCGCGTGTTCAGGACGAAGATGTCCGCGGCGCGCAGGTAGCGCTGCACCTCGTCGTGCGACACGCTCCCCGTGATCCGCACGCGCTGCTCTAGCCCCGCCGCGCGCACCCGCGCCGCCAGCGCCGCGTGGTCCGGGCCGCCACCCACGATAGCCAGCGTCGCGTCGGCGGGCAGCCGGGGCACCAGGTCAATCAGGAAATCCAGGTTCTTCCACGGATAGAGCCGCGCCGACGTGACCAGCAGCGGACCGTCCACGCCCAGCTCGCGTTTGAGTCCCGGCTGCTCGCCGGCGCGACGCGCCAGGTCGACCGGCGAGCTGGTTAGCGCGTTGCGGATCACCACCACGCGGCGCGGGCTCACCCCCCACCCTTCCACGATTCCCTTCAGGTACTCGCTCGGCACGATCAGCCGCGTCACCAGGCGCGCGTAGCCGCGCACCAGCGCCCGCACCACCGTCAGCTTCGTGCCGTAGGACGCGACCTGGAACGCGTCGATCCCGTCGCGCGTCAGCCCCGTCCGGATCGCGTACTCCCAAGCATTGTCGCCCACGATCTTCAGCGCCACCGGCTTGCCCAGCAGGCGCCCCACCAAGACCGCCACCATCTCCGGGCCCGCCAGCCCCTGGACGTACAGCACGTCTGCCGCGCGCGCCTCGCGCAGGAGCGTGCCCAGCGCCGCCGCCAGCCGGCGCGGCAGTGGCAGCGCGCGCGACACCCGCACCACGGGGAACGGGAAGCCCGGATACGTGTCGCGCGGCGCGTCGGGCGGCGCTCCCGCCACGACCGACACCTGATGGCCCCGCGCCGCCAGCTCCCCCGCGATTTTCGGGACGTACGTCGCAGGCCCGCCGATGTCGGGCGGAAAGAGGTTCGAAACGACCAGGACGCGCACGCGAGCGCGGCGCTAGTTCAGGACGGTGGGAAGGGGTGGTTGCGCCGCCGCCGGGTTGGCGGGCGTGTAGCCGTTGGCGGCGGCGGCCAGCGCTGCCTGCCCCTGCACGCCGATCTCCGCCGCCACCGGGGAGATGTTCAGCTCCCCGGCGCTCGGCCGCCCGTTCACCCCCCGCCCCACCGGCAGCCGCTCTGGCCGCACGCGCTTCTCCGTTGCGCTGAACACGCTCCACGCCGTGCTGTCGCGCTGCCACAGCGCGTCGCACCCCGAGCACAGCGGTGCATCCTTGTAGCGCCCCTCCACCTGGAGCTTGCGCAGGCTCACCAGCCCCGCGCCGTTCCAGATCTCTCGCAGGCTCTGCGTCTTGACGTCGCCGATCACCTGGTCACCCGAGAAGTCGGCGCAGCACGACGCGACGCGCCCGTCCCAGTAGATCGCCATGCTCTTCCACAGCCAGTTGCACGGGTGGTAGTTCTCGCCGTACGGCTGCGCCTGCACCACCCCGTTCTCCTGCATCACCCCCGCCCAGCCGTGCGGCCAGATCGGGTCCCACTCGTCCACCGGCAGCCCCGCGAACAGGTCCTTCATGTGCTGCGGCACCACCGGCCCGGGCGACTGCTCGTCGTACGGCAGGATCACCTGCATCACCGTGTACGGCGTCTCCCATCCGTTCTTCCTGTACTCCGCCACCAGGCCCAGGAACTGGCGCACGTTCTCCAACGTGCGCTCGTATTTGGCTCCCTTGCGCATCTGCTCGTAGTGCTCCTTGTCGGGACCATCGAAGGAGATCGTGACCTTGCTCGCGCCGTTCTCGATCAGCATGCGCGCCTGCGCCTCGCGCAGGATGGTGGCGTTGGTGTTGACGTGCTGCCGCACGCCCTTCGAGCGTCCGTAGCGCAGCAGCTCCGGCATCTGCCTGTGGAGCAGCGGCTCGCCCCGGAAGAACAGGTTGATCTCCAGGACGAAGTCTTTCGCCTCGTCCACGATCTTCCGGTACAGGTCCAGATCGATGTAGCCCGTATCCCCCTTCACCGCGTCGATCGCCTGCGGGCACATCGGACAGCGCAGGTTGCAGATGCTTGTCGGCTCCAGGTGCAGCTTGAGCGGCGGGTATGGCAGCGTCGTGCTCCCCCGCATCCAGTGGAACAGGAACTGCGCTGTGCGCGGATGGATCACGGCCTTGTGCCGGCGCCAGTTGCGCACCAGCTTGATGGCCTGGTCGACGGTGTTCACGAGTGCTCAAACTCTAACGAAGCCGTGTGAGCGCCGCCATCGCCAGTAGAACGCACCCCGCCCCCAGACTCAGGGGAAACAGCAGCGTGCCGCCCGCCACCGGTTGCGCGCGCGCCACGTTTTGCGCCGCCGCGTGGAGCGCCTCGCCGCGCGTCCCCGCGCTCGCCAGCCGGAAAAGCAGGTTCCCTCCCCCGCCGCCCACCGGGAACCCGTTCACCGACAGCTCGCCGCCCGGATAGAGCCCCGGGAAGTGCGCCAGCGTCGCCACCCGCTGCCCGGGGCGGTCCGCGCCGTCCGGATAGGACAGCACCAGGAGTAGCTCCCGTCCCGCCGTGTCCGGCACCGGCTCGAACCCGAAGCTGGTCCACCGCTCGCGGGGCTGCCCGGGGCGTACCTCCCAGATCGGACCGTGCGGCAGCGCCGCAGCGCTGACCCGCGCCTGGCGGATCACCTGGCGCGACGGCAGGGCCTGCACCTCCAGCCGGACGTCTCCCGGCAGCCCCGGCTCTTCGGAAGCCAGCAGCAGGTCGATCGCCGTCAGCCGATCGCGACCCGGCAGGAAGCGCTGCGCCAGCACCGTCCGACCCGCCACAGTCATCGGCTGCGTGCCGCTGAACGCCGTCGCGTGGTCTGGCACCGCGGCCGGCGCGGCCGCCCAGCGTCCGACGGCCCACGCCAGGATGGCGAGCGTTACACAGATGGCCGCGATGGCGACGGTGAGGGCAGCCGGGGTCCGGCTCACGCTGCTCGATCGACTCCAGATAAGCAAACGCGCCTCGCTCCTCGGGGTGTGCATCCTGCCGCTCGTCGCGCTCCTCGCGCGCCTGGCCTACGCCGCCACGCTTTCGCCTGAGATCGTCGTCACCTTCGAGGCCGACCCGCTCACCTACGACCAGATCGCGCGCAACTTGGTGGCGGGCCGCGGGTTCTCCGGCGCCTCCTTCTACTACCCCCCCGGCTCCGACGTGCCCACCGCCTTTTGGGACGCCCTGTACCCCATCTTCCTCGCCGCCGTCTACACGCTAGCCGGCCACAGCGTCCCCGCCGTCCGCGCGGTGCAGGCCGTGTTGGGCGCCGCCGCCGTTGCGCTGACCTACGTCGTCGGCGCGCGGCTCGCCGACCGCGCAGTCGGTGTGCTCGCCGCCGCCATTTCGGCGGTCTACCCCTTCTTCATCTATTACTCGGGCCACCTCCTGACCGAGACGCTCTTCATGACGCTCATCCTCGCCGTCTTCGCCGCGGCGCTGTGCCTCCAGGACCGAGGGACGCGGCGCTGGGCGCTCGCCCTGGGAATGCTTTCCGGCCTCGCGGCACTGTGCCGCGCCGAGGCGTTGCCTTTCGGCCTCGCGCTGATGGTTTGGACCGCGTGGCGCTCCGGAGGGACGACGTCGCGGCGGCTCGGCCTTGCTGCCACCGCCGTGGTCGCACTCCTGGTGGTCACGGCGCCGTGGGTGATCCGGAATCAGCGCACGTTCCACGCGCCGATCCTCACCACCACCAAGCTCGGCTACAACCTCTACAAGTACTACCACCCCCAGATGACGGCCGATCAGACCGTCCGCGCCGTGCCCTTCCCCGACCTGGATGGGCTGACCGAGCCGCAGCGTGAGGCCGTGATGCGTGGCCAGGGGCTGCGCTTCATGGCGCAGGATCCTGGCCGCACCGCGTGGTTCATGGCCAACAAGCTCGCCCTGCTCTTCAAGCTCACGCCCTCCAACGAGGTCAACCGGCAGTACGCGCTCGTCAGCCTGGTGTCCTACGGCGCGCTGCTGCCCTTCATGGCGCTCGGCTTCATCCTGGCGCTCCGCGGCGGTTGGTCCTTCGCCCCGCTCCTCGCCTACGTGCTCTTCAGCATCGCTAATAAGGCCGCCGTCTTCGCCGGCATCCGGCTGCGCATGCAGGTCGAGCCGTTCCTCATCATCCTCGCGGCGCTCGCACTCACTCGCGTCGCGGGGCGACTCCTGCGCGCCCCCGCCCCCGCCCGGTGAGAACAGGCCCGGCCGCCGCGCTGCTCGGCGTTGTCGCGCTGCTCCTCATGGCGGCGCAGCTCAACCCCTACCTCGGCGACTTCGGCGACGACGCCGAGTTCCTCATCCTCGGCCAGGGCCTGGCCCGCGGCCAGGGTTACGCCTGGGTCAACACGCCCGACCTCCCGCCGCACAACCGCTACCCGCCCGGCTACCCGCTGCTCCTCGCCGCCACGCTGCGCATCAGCGGCACCGCCGACGACGTCTACCGTGCCATCGGACCCGCCAAGGTCGCGACTGCCGCCTGCTTCCTGGTCTCACTGCCGCTCCTGTGGCTCCTCGCACGCCGGCGCCTACCGCCGTGGTGGGCCGTCGGCGCCGTCGCCCTCTTTGCGCTCGACCCCGTCGCTATCCGCTTCGCGGTGCAGGTCATGTCGGATCTGCCCTATGTGCCGCTCCTGCTCGCGGCGCTCCTCTGGGCCGAATCGCACTCCCGGAGTCGCCGCGCGCCGGACTGGGTCGTGCTCGGCGCCCTGCTCGCGGCCGGGGCGTACGTGCGCTCGATCGGCCTGCCCGCGGCGGGCGGCGTGCTGGCCTGGGCCTGGCTCCGGCGCGAGCGTCGGCCCGGGGCGTTCGTGGCTTCGGTGTCGTTCCTTGCGTGCATGCTCCCGTGGTGGCTGCGCGACGCCGCGCTCGCCGGCGGTTGGCGCTACCTGGAGGAGCTGACCGCGGCCACCTACCTTGATCCCGACGCCGGCACCGTCTCCGCCGGTGGGCTCGTGGCGCGCGCGCTCGACAACGCCGCGTTTGTGCTCGGCAAGCCTGCACAGCTCGGACCCTTCGGCATCCTCGCCGCGCTCGCCGGCGTCGCGCTGCTCGCGCTCGGCGCG
>DASTZM010000761.1:0-3166 GCA_035764305.1 Chloroflexota bacterium
CCGAGACGCTGCTCGGCCAACCCCACAGCTTGCCGTCCTTGCTGTTGATGGAGACGGCCTCGGGGAGGAACAGCTTGGTGGGCTCGATCTTGTCGCGCTTGAAGAGGGGCGTCAGCTCGGCGAAGTACTTCTGCTCGGCCATCCCCACCCAGGCGAAGCCGCCGCTCTCCACGAAGTCCTGCGGTTCCCGTGTCCGCGGGTGCGCCACAGGCAACGAGACCCGGCGCGCCGGCAGCGGCCGCGGCGATCCCTCCGGTGGCAATGAGGCGCCGGCCGCGTACACTGGCAGCGGTGCGACCGCTCGGGACTGCGTTCTCGCGCCGGCGGGCACTCGGCTCGGTGGTGGCGGCCTCTGTGGGTCCGGCCGGTTCCGCCGCGTGCGCCCCACCGCATGATCCCCCGGCGGTGGCCGCCGGCGATCTCTATGTCGGGCTGGCACGGGCGCGCGCGGTGGTCGTTCTCGACACCACCACCGATCTTGAGCGCCGCCGCATTTCGCTCGCCGCGCTGGGCCAACAGAACATTCCCTCACGCATCACGGTGGGAGCCGCCGGCAATGCCGCGGTTGTGCCGCTGATCGACAGGCAGCTGCGCGTGGGCGTCATCGGTGGCCGGCGTGACCGCGCACCGGACGCGCGCCGGGCGATCCCCGGCCGGGGACCATCAGCCGAAGACTGCGCACCACTGTCGGTCGGGGCCGGTTGGCCCACCGGCAGGAACGGCGGTTCGGAGGTCGCGGATACCCTCGCGGCCGACGGCCAGGGACACGCCTACGTCCTCGTGGGCGACGCCGGATTCAGCCAGCCCTCCTACGCCGCCGTGATAGACCTGCCGCGGTCCGCGCTGCTGCGTCACCTCCCACTCGCGCCCGCGGGCGAAACCGTGATCGCGCTCGCCGGTGAATCCCGGGGGGAGAGGTTGTTCGCCTCGATCTGGGCGTGGGACGAGACCGCCACGCAGACGGGGCGCGCCGCCGGGCGGCTCGTCGCGCTGGACACCGCACTCGGCACGCCGCTCGTCCAGGCGTCCCTGGCATCAGACGCCGTGGTCACCGACGTGACCGTGGCCGCACCGCCCCCGGGCGCCCCGTGGACCGTGGGAACCGTGGTCTACGCGGTGGTCGGCCATCCGGGTCCGAACAGCCGTGAGGACGATTGGTGGTCCCCACACATGCGTTTCTCCTTGGCGGCGTTTGACGTACCGCACCTGGATCCGCTTGGGTGGTGGCCGCTCGATGAGCGCCCGCGGGCGGTCGCGGTGACTCCCGACGGCCGATGCGCTTACCTCTTCAATGCCGGACGCGGCCTGTCCGGGGCGCTCGCGTGTCTCGACCTGGCGCGAGGATTCGTCACTCACCGCTGGGAGCTGCCCGCCGGCTGCGTGGGCCCGGCGCTGAGCCCTCTAGGCAAGGCCTATATGGCCGATCCCTTCGGGGACCGTCTGCTGCGTTTCGATACGTACTCGAACCGCATACTCGAGGCGCTGCCCCTCCAAGGCGCGCCTATCGCGCTCGCGGTGGGTTGACCCGTCCGATTGCCGAATGCCGTCCAGCAGCCGGACAGCGCTTCCTGGCGGCTGATTTCTGGACGATGCGCAAGGCGGCGCGGCGCCTTGCCAACCCTATGCTTCGCACGCGCGCGACCGCGAGGTCGGCCGCGGCCACGACCGCGCCGGCGGGGAGCTCGCGCGCCGCGACGGAGACGGCCGGCACCGGATCTCTGCCAAGGGCGGGGACGCGCCCAAGGGCGGGGACGCGCCGCGCCGTCTCGAAGCTCTGCACCTGGCGTCCAAAGGCGTTGCGGCGAACGGAGACGTCCATGACGCTCAGCAGCGGCTGACCCGGCAGCGCGTCCAGCACGTCCTTGGCGAGCTCAAGACGAGGGCGTAGCCGAGCGAGACGCACCGGAGCCCCTGGCGACGCTACCGATCCCCTCGCCGACCGCACCGCGGCCCTCCAGCGCGCCGTGGCCGAACTCCACACACTCCACACGAAGTGGGGCTATGAGCGTGTCTCTGCCTGCCGGTTCCCCCGCGCTCGCGTCCGTGGCACGATCCGTGCAGCCTGCGTGCCGACGCAGATACCGGCCCGGCAGCCGCGGCGGGTGCGGCAGCCGGCGAGCGGGTGCAACGGAGGACAATGGAGCGGCACGACACCAGTGACACCAGTGACACCCGGAACGTCACGAGGTTGCAGGACGACCCCGGGCGAGTGGCGCGCGCCCGCGAGCGGATCCACGAGCGCGAGGCGGCGCGGAGCATTGAGCGGCTCCGCCGGGCGGTGTGCGAGCCGGCGCGGATGCGCATCGTGCAGGCACTGTCGGAGGGCGCGCTGAGCGTCAACGATCTGGCAACGGTCATCGACCGGACGGCCACGGCGACCTCGCAGCACCTGCGCGTGTTGCGCGAGCTCGGGCTCGTGGAAGGGGAGCGACAGGGCACGGTGGTGCGCTACCGCCTGCGGCCGGGGCCGACCGCGGAGCACGTGCAGGCGGTCCTCCATGACCTGGAGCGGGCGGCGCTGAGCCAGCAGGTAGCCTAGCGGCGCCGGCTTGGCGGCGCCCAACCCGGGCCGCGTGCGGCCACCAATTGGACGGCACGTTCCATGCTACCTGCGTCATCACGCAGGTATGGATCCGACGGGGGAGCGGGCCGACCGGTACGCGCGCGATGGCGACCTGGGCGCCGTGGCGGAGGTCCTGCGCGCGCGCCGCGAGGAGATCCTGGGCCGCTGGCTGGCGGCGGCCGAGCGGCTGCCGTTCCACGCCGGCCACTCGACGAGCGCGGTGGCGGACCACATCCCGCGCCTGTTCGACGCGATGGTCGGCCTGCTCAGCCGCGGCGCGCCGCCGGGCATCGATCCGGGCGCGACGCTCGACGACCCGACGCTGCTGGATGCCGCGCAAAGTCACGCGCGCGAGCGGATCGCGCAGGGGCTGAGCACGGCGGACGTGGTGCAGGAGTTCCGGCTCCTGCGCCAGGAGATCGGGCGGGCGCTTCGGCTGCACCTGCCCGAGGCGTCCCCGCAGGGCGACGCCGTCGCCGCCGAGCTGCTGGTGCACGACGCGCTGGATGGCGCGGTGTTCGTGGCTATCTCCACCATCAGCGCTCACGAGGCCGAGCGGCTGGCGCTCCTGGCACAAGCCGAGCGCGCCCGCGCGGAGGCCGA
>DASTZM010000762.1:0-7796 GCA_035764305.1 Chloroflexota bacterium
AGTGCCACCTGGCCGAGACCGAGAAGTACGCCCACGTGACCTACTTCTTCAACGGCGGCCGGGAAGACCCCTTCCCCCAGGAGCAGCGCATCCTCGTCCCCTCCCCCAAGGTCGCCACCTACGACCTTCAGCCAGAGATGAGCGTCGCCGGTGTCGCCGCCGCTGCGGTGGAGCAGATCCAGAGCGGCCAGCACGCCTTCGTCGTGCTCAACTTCGCCAACGGCGACATGGTCGGCCACACCGGCAAGCTCGACGCGGCGGTCACGGCGGCCGGGGCGGTCGACTTCGCGGTCGGGCAGGTGGTCGACGCGACGCTCGCCGCCGGCGGCTTCGCCGCCGTCACCGCCGACCACGGCAACGCAGAAGAGATGGTCGACGTGGAGTCCGGTGAGCCAAAGACCGCCCACACCGAGAACCCCGTGCCCTTGATCCTGATTGGCGCATCACCCGACGCCAAGTTGAAGCCCGAGGGCGTCCTCGCCGACGTCGCCCCCACGCTGCTCCGTCTGATGGAGCTGCCCATACCCGATGCAATGAAGGAACACGGTCTATGAAGATCACAGACATCAAGACGCTGCTCGTCGACGCCACTCCGCCCGGCGGCTGGGGCGGCGGCGGGCGCAACTGGCTCTTCGTGAAGGTTGAGACCGACGAGGGGATCTACGGCTGGGGCGAGGCATCGGGCTGGCCGCGCGTCATCCAGACCGCGGTCGATGACCTCAAGGTCGCGCTCGTCGGCCTCGATCCCACCCGCATCGAGCTGATCTGGCAGAAGATGCTGCTCGGCATGATGGGGCACGGCATGACCGGCGTCGTCGGCGCCGGCGCCATGACCGGCATCGAGTGCGCGCTGTGGGACATCCTCGGCAAGAAGCTCGGCGTTCCGGTCGTCGACCTGCTGGGCGGCATGTGCCGCGAGCGCGTCCGCGTCTACGCCCACGCTGGCACGCCCGACAGCGCTCGCCAGCTCATGGAGCAAGGCGGCTACACCGCCTTCAAGGGAGGCAGTCGCGAGACCCCGGTCAAGAGCATCGCCCGCATGCGTGACGCGCTCGGGCCCGACGTCGACCTGATGATCGACGTCCACGGTCCACCCTGGTACACCCTGCCCGACGCCATCCGCGTCGGCCAGGAGCTGGAGGAGTATGACCTCCTTTTCTATGAGGACCCCGTCCCACCCGAGAACCTCGACGCCCTCAAGAAGGTCAGCGAGAGCCTCAGCCTCCCTGTCGCGGCGGGCGAGCGCTCGAGCACCATCTACGGCTGCCGCGAACTGATCGAGCGCGAGATCGTCGACGTCTGCCAGCCCGACATGGGGCGCGTCGGCGGCATCTACCAAATGAAGAAGATCTCGGCGCAGGCCGAGGCGCACCACATCATGATGGCGCCGCACGACGGCTCCAACGGCCCGCTGTGCGAGGCCGCCGCCGTCCACGTCATGGCCTCGGTCCCCAACTTCCTGATCCTGGAGCACCGCGCCAACGACGTGCCGTGGCGCTACGAAGTGTGCACCGAGCTCCCCGTCAAGGAAGGCTTCATCGACGTGCCACGCCGCCCCGGACTGGGTGTGGAGATCAACGAGGACGCGTGCAAAGCCCACCCCGGCGTCAACAACGTCGCCACCGTGAGCGAGCGCAACATGGAGCGCATGTACGTCGAACCCCGCTTCCAACGCCGCAGACTAGTGGAACGCTAGTTGCTCGCTACCGGGGGGGTTCGGGGGCGCAGCCCCCGCTGGGCCGGGCGAAGCCCGGCAAATGAGCTACGGGGTGCGGCGGAGCGCAGCATCCCCCGCAAGGAGCAACATGCCACGCCGCGCCATCGCAGTCCTCGAAGGTGACCAAACCGGCCAGGAGCTCCTGGAGGAATCACTTCGCGTCCTGGACCAAAGCGTCGTCGGCTTCCCCATCGACCTCCATCGCTTTGACCTGCGCCTCGACACGCGCCGCAAGACCAAGAACAAGGTCGTCGACGAAGCCGGCGCCGCGATGCGCGAGCTTGGGCTCGGCCTCAAAGCCGCCACAATCACCCCGGAGGAGCCGGATGACGTCGGCAGCCCCAACGCCATCCTGCGTGAGGCAATCGGCGCCACCGTCATCCTGCGCACCGGCCGGCGCCTGCCCGGCGTGCGCGTCATCGGCGGCGTGCACGAGCCGGTCTCCGTCGTGCGCATGGCAGTGGGGGACGCCTACCGCGCCAAGGAGTGGCGCGAAGGCGACGCCGGGGAGCTCACCGAAGCCGCCTTCCGCGCCGACCGTATCGAGCGCCGCGTCTGCCGCTCGGTCGCCGAGTTCTCCTTCCGTCACGCCGAGCGCACCGGCGCGCGGGTCTTCGGTGGTCCCAAGTTCACCGTTAGCCCGGTGTACGAGGGCATGTTCAAGGAGGAGCTGGATCGCTCCGCCGCGGCGCACCCGGGAGTGCGCTACGACCCGGTGCTCATCGACGCGCTGTACGCGCTCCTCCTCAACCAGGGTGGTGACGCCCTCGTCATCCCCACCCTGAATCGGGACGGCGATCTGCTCTCGGATCTCGTCATGCAGATGTTCGGTTCTATTGCCGGGGCCGAGTCGATGATCTTCTCCTTCCGGGAAGATTGGTCCGTCGCCGTCGCCATGGCCGAGGCGCCGCACGGCACCGCACCGCGTCTGGAGGGGAAGAACGTCGCTAACCCGATGGCCATGATCCTGGCGGCATCGGCTCTGCTCACCCAGATGGAGGATCCGGCCGCAGACCGCGCTTCCCAGGCCATCCGGTCTGCCGCGCTCGGCGCGGTCGCCGACGGGGTGAAGACCGCCGACCTGAGGGGGCACGCAGGTACAACCGACTTCACCGACGAGGTGATCCGCCGAGCTCGGGCCGCCCTGGACGCGTAGTCCCGGGCTCTGGAACGCCGCTTGCGAGTCTCACCTGCCGGTGACGACCGACACGGATCAGGCCGCCCTCAAGCGAACGCTCGAGCTTGAGCTCGCGCGGGTCAAGACACCCGAGGACGCCGAGCGCATAGTCTCCGAGCTGGAGCGCCTCGCCGCGGGCACCACCGAGGGTCAGGAGGCGGCGAAGGCGACGCGCGACCCGGCCCTTGCCGCTCAGGAGGTCCAGCGCGCCGCGGAGCAGGCAACAGGTCCGCGGCGCGAGGTCGCTGCCGTCCTAGCCGAAACCGCCAAACAGACCGCCCAGCCGACACGCGAAGGAGAGGCCGTCCTGGAAGCGGCCCAGGAGGTCCTCAAGCCCGCACCCGCCGCTGCCCCCTCACCAGTTGAGCCCGACGCCGCGTGGGGCGCCGAGCTGCTCAAGAACGCCGTCCTGCGCCACCTTGGACCCGTCCAGGCGCTGGATGCCAAAGTCTTCCTCGCGATCAATCGTGCCCCCCATCCTGCGTGGAGCGACCGCGCCGGACGCTTGATCGCCACCTGGACCACGGGCGGCTGGATCTGGGCGGCTGGGCTCCTGGTGGCGCGGCTGTTTGGATCCGAGCGCGCCGGACGCGCCCTGCTGACCCTGCTCCCCTGCATCACCGTCGCGACCACGACGGTCGAATACCCTGTCAAGGCGTTCTTCCGGCGCAAGCGACCGTTCATCGACGTCGTGCGCGCGCTGGTGGTAGGAAAGAAGCCCGGCAGCTGGTCCTTCCCCAGCGGGCACACCGCGTCGTCGTTCGGCGCCGCGTGGACCCTCAGCACAATCTGGCCGAGCCGCGCGCCGTTCTTCTTCGCGCTCGCCGCGGCCGTCGGCTTCAGCCGCATCTACGTCGGCGCGCACTATCCGGGCGACGTGACCTCCGGCGCGTTCTGCGGCATGACGCTGGCTGAGCTGACCCGCCAGGTGCTCAAGCACACGCTCTTACAGGAGAGCCGCCTGTGGCGCTAGCGATTCCAGTCGACGATGCGCCGGAGGCGAGCGACGATGGCGCCCCCGCCCCGACCTACAACCGCATCGCGGTGATTGTCAATCCGGCTGCGGGGCAGGACCGGCCGATCCTGGGGGTAATGAACCGCGCATTCCACGCCGCGAAGGTCGACTGGGACGTGTTCATCACCAAGAAGGCCGGCGACGCGGCGGACTTCACGCGGCGCGCCGTCGAGGAGCGCTACCCGGTGGTCGCGGTCTACGGCGGCGATGGGACTGTGGGCGAGGTCGCGAGCGCCTTGGTCGGGAGCGACGTGCCGCTGGCCATCTTCCCCGGCGGCACCGCCAACGTGATGTCAGTCGAGCTAGGTATCCCCAGCGATCTGGAAGAGGCGTGCGCCCTCGTCTTCAGCGGCGCCGGCAAGGCGCGCCCCTTGGATGTCGGGCGCATCCAGATCACCGGCCAGGGGGAGCGCTACTTCCTGCTGCGGGTCGGCGTCGGTTTCGAAGCCGAGATGGTCGAAGGCGCCGACCGACAGCTCAAAAGCCGCTTCGGCACGCTCGCGTATGCGCTGTCCGGGCTGCAGGCGCTGCGCGACCCGCCCATGGCGCGCTACACGCTTACGCTCGACGGCGAGCTCCGCGAGATCCAGGGCATGACGTGCATCATCGCCAACACCGGGAGCGTCGGGCGCACCAACCTGACGCTTGCACCCACGATTGATGTCGGCGATGGACTGCTCGACGTGATCGTCGTGCGACGCGGCGACCTGCCGTCGCTCCTCTCGGTCGCCGCGAAGGTGCTGACCGGCGGCGATCCGGCGGAGCCCCTCCAGCACTGGCAGGCCCGCCGCATCAGGGTCGAAGTGGATCCACCCCAGGCGGTCACACTAGACGGCGAGATGGTCGAGGTGGCGCCACTCGACGTCGAAGTCGTCCCCGCCGCCCTGCGGGTGATCGTGCCCCGCGGCGCGCGGGTCGTTAACGACTAGCGGCCGCGCTCCGCCGGGACGCGGCGAACGAGGCCAGGCGCTCCGCCGCCGCGTCGAGCGTCTCCAGCTTCTTTGGAAAGCTGAACCGCACGCGCTGCCTCGGCTGCTGTCCCGGCGGATAGAAGGAGGAGCCGGGCACCAGCGCCAACCCGTGCTCGACCACCAGGTGACGTGCGAGCGCCACGTCGTCGTCGAAGCCAAACGGAGCGATGTCGGCCATGACGTAGTACGCCCCTTCGGGCGGCGCGAAGCGGAAGCCGGCGGCGGCGAGGCCGCGCAGCATGGTCTCGCGTTTGCGCGCGTAGTCGGCGGCGAGCTGCGCGTAGTAGGAGTCCGGCAAACCCAACGCCACCTCGGCCGCCGCCTGCAGCGGCGCGGCCGCTCCGACGGTGAGGAAGTCATGCACCTTGCGAATGGCATTGGTGATCCGGGGTGTCGCAATCGCCCAGCCGACGCGCCAGCCGGTGACCGAGTAGGTCTTGGAGATGCCGCTGATCGTCACGGTGCGCTCCCGCATCCCGGGAAGCGTGGCCAGCGGCACGTGCTTTCCTTGATAGACGATGTGCTCGTAGATCTCGTCGGTGATCGCCAGCGCGTCCCATCGCTGGCAGAGCTCCGCCACGACGCGCAGCTCATCCCCTGAGAGCAGCTTGCCGGTCGGGTTGTTGGGGCTGTTGATCACGATCGCGGCGGTGCGCTCGCTGAAGGCGGCGCGGAGCTCGTCCAGGTCCAGGCGCCAGGGCTCACCCCACTCCCGGTCCGTCATTGCCGGCTCGCGCAGGTGGATGAAGCGCGGCGTGGCGCCCGCCAGCACACTGTCCGGCCAGTAGTTCTCGTAGAACGGCGCGATCACGACCACCTCGTCGCCCGGGTTGACCGTCGCCAGCAGCGTCGAGACCATCGCCTCGGTGGCGCCGCAGCAGACCGTCACGTCGCCGTCCGGATCGACGTTCACGCCGTAGAAGCGTGCGTACTTGGCGGCAATCGCTCGGCGCAGCCCCGGAGCCCCCCAGGTGACGGCGTACTGGTTGACGTCCGCCTGGATCGCTTGGCAGGCCGCGTCCTTCAAGACCTGGGGCGCCGGGAAGTCCGGGAAGCCCTGCGCCAGGTTGATGCCGTCAGCCCCGTGGTGGAACTGGATCAGTCGGGTCATCTCCCGGATGACCGATTCCGTGAATCGCTCGGTCCGCGCTGCCACCCCGCGCATGGCCCCCATTTTTCCAGGGGAGATCTGTTGACAGAAGGCCTAGCCGTGTATTCGGTATTTCGTCACTGACAGCGTGAGCCAAAAGTACCATAGTGCGTTGACGACACCCCCCGACCAAAGTACCGTAATGGTGGGCAAGCCGAGGGGAGCCAGGCGGCCAGACATGAGGAGTGGAATGAACCGGCGAGTAATGCTTTCAGGCCTGATTGCGGGCACCGCGACCGCGACGCTCGCGCCGGCCGCCTTCGGTGCGGCGCAGTGGTGCGAGGACGACCCGCTGGTGGTCATCAAGACCCCGACGGGCTATCAGCTGCCGCTGCATGTGACGAATTACGCCGAAGGGCCGGAGAACCAGGTCTACCTGGACCGCGTGCCGGATAACCAGACCGCGGCGAACGCCTGGATCTCCTGGACCGTCGTGCAGTCCAAGAAGGGCGGCCACAAGCCGGCCACGTCCGCTTCGAGCGCCGTCGAATGGGACGTGACCATCTACGTCACGATCCACACCGACCCAACCGACGGCGCGCGCTTCCGCACGCGTACGGTCGCCAGCAGCGACGTGAACGGGACCGGCGTACGTTACGCGGACGCGGTGGGCATGTCCGACCGCAAAATGCAGATGCGCTTCTCCCTCTGGGCGTAACACCGAGTCCGCTCCCACACTTCGACTGGTAGGTGGCTCCCGTGCGCCAGGGTCTGCCCCGCGCGGTCCGGCTCTACATCTGCGCCGTCGCGGCCGTCGCCGGCGCCGCGACGGCTGCCTGGCTCGCCCTCTGGGGCGGGCCAGCGCCGACCGCGCCAACCAGCGTCTTTCTGCTCCTCACCCTCGGAGCGCTGACCGTCGTCTCGGCGCAGTTCGCCCTGCACCTGACCGGCGGATTCAATGTGGACCTGGTGACGGCGATCATGTTCGCGGCGCTGCTGCTCTTCGGCCCGCCAGCGGCGATGCTCCTGGTGGGCAGCTGCTATGCGCTGGGCCTGACTATCCTGGGTGTCCGCCTGCGCCTTGCGCACAGCCGGCTGAGGCGCTCCTGGCGGAACATCCTGTTCAACGCATCGCAGATCGTCATCACCACCGCAGTCGGGGGGCTGGTGTACTTCGCTTTCCTTCCACACCAGGTGCCGGCGCCCCAGGAGCGCATCGAGAACCTGTGGGCCGTGCCGCTCGCCGCGATCGCCATGTTCGTCACCAACACCTGGCTGGTCGCCATCGTTGCTGGCCTCCAGCGTGGTGTCAGCCCGCTCGAGATCTGGCTCGCCACGCGCAAGCGCGAGGTGCTGCACGAAGCGGGGCTGTTCTTGCTCGGGCTTGTCACGGCGCGCACTGCACAAAACGATCCGTGGGTGCCTCTCGTGATGGTCCTGCCCGCCGCGATCATCTACCTCTCCACCAAGCGCTACGTCCAGCTGATCGAGCAGACCATCGGCGCGGTAGAGGCGCTGGCCGACGTGGTTGACCGGCGCGACCCATATACATTCGAGCACTCGAAGCGCGTCGCGGAGTACGCGCAGCGCATCGCCCGGGCGATGAAGCTGCCCGGCGAGGAGGTCGAGCAGATTCGCCTTGCGGCGCGCGTGCACGATCTAGGCAAGATCGGCGTCCCGAATCACGTCCTCCACAAAGAAGGCGCGTTGAGCGACCAGGAATGGGCGGTGATGCGCAACCACCCCGACATGGGGTACGAGATCCTTGCCAAGTTCCCGGAGTACAGGATCGGGCGGGAGCTCGTGCGCTCGCACCACGAGCGCTA
>DASTZM010000763.1:0-7887 GCA_035764305.1 Chloroflexota bacterium
TCCCACGTCTTCTTGGGGCTGATGTGCGCCATGAAAGGTGTGCGCCCGATGCGCGAGCCCACCAGATAGGCTCCCGAGTCAAACGACCACGTGGCGGCGAACACGTAGAACAGCCAGCCGCGTCCGGCGTGGGTCTCCCCACCGAGCAGTCGCAGCGTCTGGAAGTGGCTCATCAGCCAGGCGACGTAGAGCGTGCCGGCGAGGGTGAGGGCCCAGCCGACCAGCCGGCCGCGCGTGTCGGCCCGCTCAAAGAGCAAGGCGATGAGTGGGACGATGACGGCCGCGGCGACCGAGAAGCGCGCGAGGTAGGCGAAGCGGTCGGGGGTGAGCAGCGCCTCGATCACGCGGCCGCCGGGGAAGGAGAGCGAGGCGGTGGGTGGGAGGGCGCTGACGGGGCCGAGCAGCAGGTCCCGGCCGCCGTTGGCGAGCAGGATGCCGAGCGCGAGGAGGAAGCCGAGCGGCTCCATGACGCGCCGGCCGGGGCGGCGGGAGAGGGCGTAGAACTCGCGCAGGGCGAGGAAGGTGGGGATGGCGGCGCCGAGGAGGACCCAGCCGCCGCCGAGGTAGGAGCCGATGACGAAGGGGGGGGCAATTATCAGTCCGACTACGAGACGGAGCAATAGGACGCTCGTCCGTCGGCCACGGCCTGGTCGGGGGACGCTGCCCAGGGGCCGGCCCTCTGCGGGCTCCTCCGCCTCCGGCGCGCCCGCATTCACCCGCCCCAAGCCCCCTAGCTCAATCTGCCGGCCTTCGGCCGGCCCAGCGGAGGGCTCCGCCCTCCGAACCTCCCGCCGGGGGCGCGCCCCCGGACCCCCGGCGCGCGCGGCGTCGGGCGTGGTCACGCCGTGAGGGCGATGGCGGGGGTGGAACGGAGCGTGGGTTGGGGCGGTGAGGGATCGGGGCGCTTGCCGAAGCGGCGGTCTCGGGAGGCGTACTCGTCGAGCGCGCGCTGGAGCTCGGCCTCGTCGAAGTCCGGCCAGAAGGTGGGGGTCGAGTAATACTCGGCGTAGCTGGCCTGCCAGAGCAGGAAGTTGGAGAGGCGCATCTCGCCGGCGGTGCGGATGATCAGGTCGGGATCGGGCAGGCCGGCGGTGTAGAGGTAGCTCGAGATGAGGTCCTCGTCGACCGCCGCGGCGGGGATGCCTTCGCGGATGATGCGGCGCACGGCCTCGACGATCTCGGCACGCCCGCCGTAGTTGAAGGCGACCTGGAGGATCAGGCGGTCGTTGTGGCGCGTCAGCTCGAGCGCATCCCGGATGCGGCCGGCGAGGCCATCGGGCACGCCCTCGAGCGAGCCGAGGTGGCGGATCTGCACGCCGTTCTTGTGCAGGCGGGGCGCCTCGCGCGCGAGCGCTTCCCCGAGGATGCGGAGGAGGCCGCTGACTTCTTCGCGCGAGCGGTCCCAGTTCTCGGTAGAGAAGGCGTAGATGGTGACGATGCCGACGCCGGCCTGGACGGCGGCTTCGAGCACGCGGCGCAGGTTGTTGGTGCCGGCGCGGTGGCCGAAGAGGCGGGGTTGGCCGCGGCGGGCGGCCCAGCGGCCGTTGCCGTCCATGATGATGGCCACGTGGTGGGGGACGCGGCGCTCGGCCTCCGAGCCTCCCGCGATGGCGGCCATCAGACGGCCATCACCTCGGTCTCTTTTTGCTTGCCCAGGCGGTCGGCCTCGGCGATGAAACGGTCGGTCACCTTCTGGAGCCGCTGCTCGCCGTCCTTGACGTCGTCGTCGGTGGCCATGTTCTCCTTGCGCAGGTCGCGGATGTCGTCGTGCGCCTCGCGCCGGATGTTGCGGATGGCGACGCGGCCGTCCTCGACGCGCTTGTGCACGACGCGCACCAGCTCGCGGCGCCGGTCCTCGGTCAGCTGGGGCAGCGCGATGCGGATCACGTTGCCGTCGTTGGAGGGTGTCAACCCCAGCTCGCTCTTCTGGATGGCCTTCTCGATGGCGGAGATGGAGCCCTTGTCCCACGGCTGGATGACGATCAGGCGCGCTTCGGGGATGTTGATGCTCGCGAGCTGGTTGAGGGGCATCTCGGTGCCGTAGTAGTCGACGTGCAGGCGGTCGACCAGCGACGGGTTGGCGCGGCCGGTGCGGATGGTCACCAGGTCCTGCTCGAGATGCTCGATGGCCTTCTGCATCTTCTTTTCGGCGTCGGCGATGACGCCGGCCAGCATGTCGTCAGACATCGTCGGTTACCTCGCCCCCATCTTAGCGGGCGCGGGTGGCGCGGGCTATTCCGGCGATGCGTGACCGCTATTCGGGGCCGACGTAGGTGCCGACGGGCTCGCCGCGGATGGCGCGGGTCAGTGCGCCCTCCTCGTCGAGCTTGAAGACGATCAGAGGGAGCTTGTTGTCCATGCACAGGCTGATGGCGGTGCTGTCCATCACCGACAGGCGCATGTTGAGGACGTCCAGGTAGGAGAGGCGATCGTATTTCTTGGCGTCGGGCTTCTTCTTGGGGTCGGCGTCGTAGATGCCGTCGACGTAGGTGGCCTTGAACATGACGTCGGCGCCGATCTCCATGGCGCGGAGCGCGCCGGCGGTGTCGGTGGAGAAGAACGGGTTGCCGGTGCCGGCGCCGAAGACGACGACCTTGCCGTCCTCGAGGTGATCGGTGGCGCGGCGCCGGATGTAGGGCTCGGCGACGGAGCGCATCTCGATGGCGGTCTGGACGCGCGTGACGATCCCCTCGCGTTCGAGCGCGTCTTGAAGGGTGAGCGCGTTCATGACGGTGCCGAGCATGCCGATGTAGTCGGCCTGGGCGGGCTCCATGCCGTACTGGACCATGTCGCGCCCGCGCCACATGTTGCCGCCGCCGATGACGATGGCGAGCTCGACGCCGGTCTCCTTAATGGAGCCGGCGACGAGGCGGGCGAGGCGCTGGGCGGCGCGCGGATCGATGCCGTACGGGATGTCGCCGCCCACGAGGAACTCGCCCCCCATCTTGAGGAGGACGCGCCCGTACTTGTTGGCCACGAGATCTAGCGGCCGAGCTCGAACCGGGCGAACCTGCCGATGCGGATGTTCTCGCCGGTGGTGGCGATGGTCTCCTTGAGGAGCTGCTCGATGGTCTTCGACTCGTCGCGGATGTAGCTCTGCGAGAGCAGGCTCTGCGACTCGATCTGCTTGTCGGTGAGCTGCTCCTGCTGCCGGACGTCGGCCGGGACGTCGTCCTTGGAGAGGAAGCGCGGGTTCATGGCCGCGATCTGCATGGCGATGGCGCGCGCCAGATCCTTGAACTGGTCGGTGCGCGCGACGAAGTCGGTCTCGCAGTTGACCTCGACGAGCGCACCGATGCGGCCACCGTGGATGTAGGACTCGACCAGGCCCTGCTTGGTCTCGCGCTCCGACTTCTTGCCGGCGGAGGCGATGCCGCGCTCGCGCAGCAGCGCCTCCGCCTTGGCCATGTCGCCGTCGGCGTCGGCGAGGGCGCGCCGGCAGTCCATGATGCCGGCGTCGGTCTTCTCGCGGAGCTGCTTGACCATGTCCGCGGTGATCTGCTTGGTGGTCATCGGTACGAGTTACTCCTCGTCCTTGTCGCGGCGCCGGCCGCCGCGTCCGCGGTCTTCGTCGTCCTCGTCCTCGTCGATGTAATCGAAGAGGTCCTCGGTGAGCGCCGCCTCGTAGTCCTCCTGCGTCATCTCCTCCTCCTCTTCTTCCTCGGTGTCCTTGGCGATGGCGTCGGCGAAGCCACGGCCCTCGATGCAGGCGTCGGCGATGCGGCCGGCGAGGAGCTTGATGGCGCGGATGGCGTCGTCGTTGGCGGGGATGGGGTAGTCGACTTCTTCGGGGTTGCAGTTGGTGTCGACGAGCGCGACGATGGGGATGCCGAGCCGGCGCGCCTCGGCGACGGCGATGTGCTCCTTGCGCGTGTCGACGATGAAGAGCGCGCCCGGCGGGCGGCGCATCTGCTCGATGCCGCCGAGGCGGGACTGGAGACGGGTCATCTCCTCGGTGAGCTTGAGGGCTTCCTTCTTGGGGAGCTGCTCGAAGTCGCCGCGCTCCTGGCGAATCTTGAGCTCCTGGAGGCGGCGGATGCGCTGCTGGATGGTCTGGAAGTTGGTGAGCATGCCGCCCAGCCAGCGCTGGGTGACCCAGTACTGCTGCGCGCGCTGCGCCTCTTCGGCGATGGCCTCCTGGGCCTGCTTCTTGGTGCCGACGAAGAGCACCGAGTCGCCGCGCCGGGTGAGGTCACGGACGAAGGCGTAGGCGTCGGCCAGGCAGGAGACGGTCTGCTGCAGGTCGATGATGTGGATGCCGTTGCGCTCGGTGAAGATGAACTGGCGCATCTTCGGGTTCCAGCGCTTGGTCTGGTGGCCGAAGTGGACGCCCGCCTCGAGCAGCAGTTTCATTGAGATGATGGCCATGGGTCGGTGTCAGGTCCTTTCTGGTTGTGCCTCCGCCCCCGCGCGGCTCGAAGCCGACCAGGTGGATTCGGGGACGTGCGTATTCAGGTATCCACGCGGATACCCGCGGTAAAGCGTACCAGCCTGGGCGTTCCTGGGCGGCTACTCGAAGACCTGCTTGGCGGCTTCGTTCTTCCGGAGGTAGTCCCAGTTGAGGGTGACGCCGAGGCCGGGGCCGGTGGGGACGGAGACGTGGCCGCGCTTGTCCACGGAATCCAGGGAATCGGAGTAGCCGTCGGCGTAGATGGGGGCCTTGTTGCCCCACACCTTGGGGTGGACAAGGCCGAGCTCGTAGTAGTTGGTATTGCGGATGGCGGCCATGAGGTGGCGGTGGGCGGGGCCGGGGGCGTGGACCTCGACGTCGAGGCCGAGCGCCTCGGCGGCGTGGGCGACTTTCAGTGCGCCGGTGATGCCGCCGTCGTAGTAGGCGTCGACGCGGACGTAGTCGGTGCCGCCGGCGAGGGTGAAGTCCATGCGCGTCTCGAGGTGGCGGACGTGCTCGCCGAGGAGGAGGGGCGTCTTGATCAGCTCGCGCAGCTTCTTGTGGGCGAAGGCGGAGATGCCGCCGTCCTTGTAGGGGTCCTCGTACCAGAAGAAGTCGGCCTCGTCGCAGGCTTTGCCAACCTTGAGCGTCTCGCCCCAGGTGTCGTACTCGCAGGCGGGGTCGAGCATCAGGTCCATCGACGGACCGACGCGCTTGCGCACCTCGATCACGTTGCGCGCCTCGCGCTCGATGTAGTCGACGGCCGACTCGCGTGAGGGATCTTTGCCCCAGCCATGGATCTTGAAGGCGGGGTAGCCGAACTCCTCCTTGCACTGGAGGGCGAAGTCGGCGAATGCCTCGGGGCTGCTCAAGCCGCCGTTCTTGACGTGGTCGCCGTGGAGGGTGCTGGCGTAGGCGGGGAGGGAGGTCTTCCAGCCGCCGAGGAGCTGGGAGATGGGGGCGTTGTAGGACTTGCCGGCGATGTCCCAGAGGGCGATGTCGATGGGGCCGAGGCCCATGCGGTCGTTCTTGCGGAGGGCGCGCTTGATGTCGTTCCAGATGAGCTCGCGCTGGAGCGGGTCCTTGCCGATGAGGTAGCGCGCCATGCCGGCGACCTGGGAGTAGCCGTACGAGTCGCCGCCGTGGAACTCGCCGGTGATGCCCTCGTCGGTTTCGATGGTGAGGACGTTGCCGCGGGCGGTGCGCTTGGCGCCGGGGTCGTAGACGGTGTTGAAGCCGGCGTAATCGGTGCCGAGGTCTTCGGACTGCCAGGTGTATTGGTGGATGGTGATTCTGGTGATGCGCATGCGTGCTCCTTGCGGGCTCTGCCCGCGCCCGGCCGGGGGACGCTGCGCTCCCCCGGACCCCCTCGCTGATTCTTGCGGGCCTTCGGCCCGCCCAGCGGGGGCTGCGCCCCCGAACCCCCGCGCGCTCAGCCCACTGAACCCCGGGAGGTGGGGCAGGTTAGCAGGCAGGGATAGAATGCGAAGGTGAGGCGGCCCGTTGGGATCGAGACGGAATACGGGCTGAACTGCGAGGGGTTTCCCGGACAGGACGCGGGCGGGAGCGCGACGAGTCCGTCGTCGGCGGTGGACTTTGGGTACGAGGCGTCGCGCATCGTGCGCGCGGCGCAGGTGCAGGGGGCGTTTCGCGGGTGGGACTACCAGGGCGAGGATCCGTACCAGGACCTGCGCGGGAACCGCGTGGAGCGGCTGGCGCGGGACCCGTATGACCTGCAGGACCGGAACGATCGGTCGCGCGGGCTGAGTCGCGAGGAGCTGCTGGCGAACACCGTGCTGCTGAATGGCGCGCGGTACTACAACGACCACAACCACCCCGAATACTGCACCGAGGCGTGCCTGTCGCTGTTCGAGCTGGTGGCGCAGGATCGCGCGGGGGAGACAGTCCTATTAGCGTGTGAGCAGCGTCGCAACGAGGAGCTGGCGCAGGAGTACGGCGAGCTGCCGGCGCCGCCGCGGGTGCGGCTGCTGAAGAACAACACCGACTACCACGGGCGGACGTACGGGACGCACGAGAACTACCTGTTCCCGCGCGCGATCCAGCTGGAGACGGTGATCAAGGCGATGATCCCGTTCTTCGTGACGCGGCAGCTGTTCTGCGGGGCGGGGACGGTGGGGATCGAGACGGCGGGTGGGGCGACGCAGCCGGGGTTCCAGCTGAGTCAGCGGGCGGACTTCTTCGAAGAGCGGATCGGCATCAACACGACGGCGCAGCGGCCGATCTTCAACACACGCGATGAGCCGCACGCGGACAGGTCGAAGTACCGGCGGCTGCACGTGATCGCGGGGGACGCGAACCGCTCCGAGTGGGCGACGGCGATGAAGGTAGGGACGACGGCGCTAGTGCTGGACCTGATCGAGGACGGCTGGCGGCCGGCGCTGGAGCTGCGTGACCCGGTGCTGGCGGTGAAGCTGATCTCGCGCGGGCACGATCTGCTGGCGACGGCGGAACTGACCGACGGGCGGAAGGTGCGCGCGCTGGACGTGCTGACGCACTACTACGAAGCGGCGGCGCGGTTTGCGGGTCGCGACGACGAGACGGACTGGGTGCTGGCGCAGTGGAAGGAGACGCTGGACGGCTTCGCGGGGAACCCGGCGCCGCTGGCGGACCGGGTGGACTGGCTGGCGAAGAAGACGCTCTTCGACCAGGTGCGGCAGGGGAAGGGCTGGGACGACCCGACGCTGCGGCGGCTGGACCTGGCGTACCACTTAGTCGATCCGAAACTCAGTCTGTTCGAGGCGCTGACGAAGCAGGGGCGCATCCGGCGGCTGGTGAGCGACGCGCAGATCGAGGCGGCGCTGACGGCGGGGCCGACGGGGACACGGGGGGCGGTGCGCAGCCTGCTGCTGCGCCGGTTTGGGCCGTCGATAAGGCGGTTAGAATGGGATTCGGTCACCTTCGGGAGCAACGGGCGTGAGGTGCGCATCCAGCTGGACGAGATCTCGGGTCCGGTGGTGGCACGCGTCGAGCAGCTCGCACAGCAGGCGCCCGATCTCGAATCGCTCTTCGCGGCGATGAAAGGCAACTGAGACGACAACGATGAGTTATTCCGGCGCGTGGGAGCCGGTGTGGTCGCCCGCGCGGGCAGCCGCGCCGGAGGCGCCGACGCGGCCGGCGGAGGCGCCGACCGAGGCGCCGGCGCCGAGCGGTCCGCGGCCGGACGAGGGCGGGGGCGAGAAAGAGGACGCGCCGGACATCGACGAGCAGATCAAGCGCATCATCCGCGAGCTGCCGGACCCGAAGCCGCAGCCGGGCGGACAATAGGCGCGCTGATCGGGCTCGCCGCCGCGGGCGCAAGGCACTAAGCTTCCACCAATGGAAGGCGCGCTGTTCGGCACGGAGACCGAGTACGCCTGCGCGGGCAGCCTGGCGCCGGCCGAGGCGGCGATCCGCGTCAAGGAGGGGATCTTCGCGGCGCGCAAGTATGGGCTGATCGAGCCGGCGCCGCGCGAGTGGGGGGAGGTGCCGGGGAACGG
>DASTZM010000764.1:0-8621 GCA_035764305.1 Chloroflexota bacterium
CATCGCCTCGCTCCTCACCACCGAGCCGTGCACCTTCGCCAACGTGCCGCGCATCGCCGAGACGTCGATCACACTCGAGATGCTCGCGGAGCTCGGCACGCGCCACGAGTGGCTCGACGAGCACACGCTGCGCGTCGAGACCCCCCACCTCCGCACCGCCGCGCTGCCGGACCACTTTGCCGGCCTGAACCGCGTCTCGGTCCTCTTCCTCGCGCCGCTGCTCCACCGCGCCGGCGAGGCGCGCGTCCCCGTCCCCGGCGGCGACGCCATCGGCCCACGCCCGGTCGACTTCCACTTGGAAGGGCTGCGCAAGATGGGGGCGGAGGTCTCCTCCGACGGACTTGCCCTGATGGGAAGAGGTGGACCGCTCAAGGGCACCACCGTCCAGCTGCCGTACCCCAGCGTCGGCGCCACCGAGCAGCTCATCCTCGCCGGCACGCTCGCGCGCGGCACGACGGTCATCGCCAACGCGGCCGTCGAGCCCGAGATCATCGACACCGTCTGCCTCCTTCAGCAGATGGGGGCGCAGATCGCCGTGGAGACCGACCGGAGGATCGTCGTCGAGGGCGTTCCTCGCCTGCGCGGCGCCTCCCACCGCGTCGTGCCCGATCGCATTGAGGCCGCCTCGTTCGCCTGCCTCGCCGTCGCCACCGGCGGGCGCGTCAGCGTGCGTAATGCGCGCCAGGATCACGTCCTCTCGTTCATCAACCACCTGCAGCGCCTCGGCGGCGGCTTCTCGGTCGACACCGTCGACGGGGACTGCATGACCTTCTTCCGGCGCGACGCCCTGCGCGCCATCCACCTCGAGACCGACGTCCACCCGGGCTTCCTCACCGACTGGCAGCAGCCCTTCGTCGCCATGATGACCCAGGCCACGGGGATGAGCGTTGTGCACGAGACGGTGCACGAGGAGCGCTTCGGGTACATCGAATCTTTCCGCTCCATGGGTGCGGAGATCCAGCCCTACACCGACTGCCTCGGCAGCAAGCCCTGCCGCTACTGGAACGCCGACCGCGTCCACTCGTGTGTCGTCCGCGGTCCGACGCGCCTCACCGCCGCGCGCCTCGCCGTGCCCGACATCCGCGCCGGCTTCGCCTACCTCGTGGCGTCCCTCGTCGCCGACGGCACGAGCGAGCTCTACGGTGTCCACCACCTGGAGCGGGGCTACGCCGACCTCGTCGCCCGCCTGCGCGGTCTAGGCGTCCAGATCACCGCCAGCTGACCGGGTAACCCGCCGGGCCTTTTGGGTGACTCCCTCACAGAAGGGGGCCACCATGACAAACCCGCGATCCCAGACGTCGACCCAATCAGCCTCGGCCCGCGCCGCGCGTGCAATCGAGGAACACCTCGCGCAGTTCGGCGACGAGGACATGGCCTACCACGAGGCCGGCCACGCCGTCATCCACCGCCAGCAGGGCGGCATCGTCCGGCGTCTCAGCATCGAGCGCGCCGATCCCCGCCGCGGCGCGCAGATCGGACCGCGGAAAGACGCCGAGCGCGGCGCCGCGCTCGGCAACCAGATCGCGGTTCTCGTGGCGGGCGACGTCGCCGGCACGCTGCACGGCACCGCCGAGAACGTGACCACGGCCGGGTCGCGCGTCGACTACGACCAGGCGTTCCGCGCCGCCGCCGAAGCCGGCTTCGATCCCGACGAAGCGCGCGCCATCGTCGATGCGAAGTGGGAGCGCGTGCGCGACCGCCTGCGTGAGCCGGCAGCATGGCAGCAGGTCCAGGCCCTCGCGCAGGAGCTCCTGCGCCGCAAGACCCTCGACGAGGCACAGATCGGGGCGATACTCACCCCGTGAGCGCGCCCGCCGCCACCTTGGTCCGCGGCGCGGTGGCGGGCGACCGCGTCGCGTTCGCAGCTCTCGTGACGCCCTGCTTGCCGGACCTCAACCGGCTGTGCCGCCGGCTCGCCGGCCCGGCGCTCGCGGAGGACTGCGTGCAAGACGCGCTCATGCTCGCGCTGGTGCGGCTCGCCGCGCTGCGCGATCCCGAGGCGTTCCCGTGGTGGCTGCGCGGCATCGCCATCCGCGTCTGCCGCCGCGCCCGCGCACGTCTTTCACCGCACGTGCCCTTGCCCGCAGTCGACGAGCTCGACGCCGCGCGGATCGGCGATCACTGCGCAGAGCCATCGCTTGACGAGCGACTCGCCTCGCAGGATTTGGTGCGCGGCGTGCGCGCCGCCGTCGCCGCGCTGCCGCCCGGGCAGCGCGCTGCCGTCGAGCTGTTCTACCTGCGCGGACTCTCGTATGACGAGACCGGCGCCGCGCTCGGTGTCCCGGTGGGTGCGGTCAAGACCCGACTGCACAAAGCGCGCGCCGCGCTCGCATTCCACTTCCGCCTCGGCGACGGGCCGTGTTGGCGGCCCGACGATCGCACCCTGGCAGTGCATGAGGCGGGGCACGCCGTGCTCGGCTGGCTCGCCGGCGACACCGTTCTGCGCATCGCCATCACCCCCCGCGCCGCGGCGAACTATGGCTTTGTCCGGGCGGCCGAGCCCACCGGCGGCACGGCGCCCGCCACGCGCCTGGCCATGCTCATGGCCGGTGAGGCCGCCGTCGCCCGCGCGCTCCCGAGGAGTCGGCCGCGCGCCGACTCGGGTGACCGTGCCGCGGCGGCGCGCGTCGCCCGCGCGGCCACCGGCGGCGACGACGTGGAGGCTGCCCTCGCCCTCAGCGGCGCGCTGGCCGCTGCCCGCGCCCGGCTGGAGGACGCGCGCACGTGGGCGCTCGTGGAGCGCGTCGCGGCGGCGCTGACCGCCCGCCGCGCGCTCGACGCCGACGAGTTTCGTACGCTCGTCACCGCTTGACGGAACCGCTCGAGCACCACTTCACCGCCTCGTCGCCTCGCCTCCACTACGTCGCCGCCGGGCCGTCCGATGGGCGGCCGGTCATCCTGCTGCACGGGTTCCCGGACTTCTGGTACGGCTGGCGCCACCAGATCCCGGCCCTCGCCGCTGCCGGCCTGCGCGTCTACGCGCTTGACCAGCGCGGCTACAACCTGAGCGACAAGCCCCGCGGTGCCCGGCACTACACGCTCGATCAGCTCGCCGGCGACGTGCTGCGCGTCGCGGACGAGGTAGCGCCCGGCCTGTCCGTCACGCTGGTTGGGCATGACTTCGGCGCCGCCGCTGCGTGGTGGCTCGCGTCGCGGCGCCCCGAGCGCGTCGCCCGCCAGGTGATCGTCAACCTGCCGCACCCGGCCGTCTACGGGCGCACGCTCTGGCGCAACCCGGCGCAGCTCCTGCGCTCCTGGTACATCCTCTTCTTCCAGCTGCCCGCGCTCCCTGAGTGGGCGATGCGCCAGCGCCGCTGTTACGCACTGGCCGAAGCGCTGCGCCGCTCCAGCCGTCCCGGCGCCTTCACCCTCGACGACCTGAGGCGCTACCGTGCCGCGTGGGCGCAGCCCGGCGCCCTGACCGGCATGGTCGACTGGTATCGCGGCGTGTTCCGCCAGCGTGACCCCTTCCCCGACATGCGAATCGTCGTCCCCACCCTGATCCTGTGGGGAGTCCACGACGTCGCGCTCGTGCCCGCGATGGCCGAGCCGAGTCGCGCGCTGTGCGTCGACGGACGTCTGATCGTCTTTTCCCACTGCACCCACTGGCCGCACCTCGAAGAGCCACGCCGCGTCAACGACGCACTTGTCCAATTTTCGGTAACCGAACGTTGGTAGCCTGGATGCCATGCGCATCCTCATCCTGGGCGGCACGCGCTTCCTCGGGCGGCACCTCGTCGACGCGGCGCTCGCGCGCGGGCACGAGGTCACGCTCTTCACGCGTGGCCAGACTAACCCCGACCTGTACGCGACCCTCGAGCGAATCCGCGGCGACCGCGATCCTCAGAAGGATGGTGGCGCCGGCCTGGCACAGCTGGAGGGACGAATCTGGGACGCCGTGTTCGACACGTCGGGCTACGTGCCGCGCGTCGTGCGCGCGGCGGCCGAGCGGCTGGCCGGCGCCGCGACGCACTACACCTTCGTCTCCAGCATCTCGGTCTACAAGGACTTCGCCCGACCGGGGATCGACGAGGACTACCCGGTCGCCACGCTCGAGGACGAGAGCGTCGAGGAGATCACCGGCGACACCTACGGCCCGCTCAAGGCGCTTTGCGAGCGCGAGGTCGAGCGCACCTTCCCTGGGCGCGCGCTCAACGTGCGCCCCGGCCTGATTGTTGGCCCGCACGATCCCACCGACCGATTCACCAACTGGCCCCATCGCGTCGCGCAGGGCGGCGAGGTCCTCGCGCCGAACGGTCCGGACCTGCCCGTGCAGGTGATCGACGCGCGCGATCTCGCGGCGTGGATCGTCACGCTCGCCGAGACGCGCACCACGGGCACCTTCAATGCGACCGGCCCGGACCAGCCGCTTGGTCTGGGCGCCGTGCTCGACGCGTGTCGGCACGTAAGCCAGAGCGATGCCCGTGTCACCTGGGTCGACGAGGCGTTCCTGCTCGAGCGCGGCGTCGCCTACTGGCAAGACGTGTCCGCCGTCCTGCCGGAAGGCGATCCCAAGTATGCGGGCATGGCGCGCGTCGACGTCTCTAAGGCCGTCGCCGCCGGCCTCACCTTCCGGCCCATCGAGCAGACCATCCGCGACACGCTCGACTGGGACCGTTCCCGTCCGCACGACACGCCGCTCAAGGCCGGACTGACACGCGAGCGAGAATCCGAGCTGCTGCGCGAGTGGCACGCGCGAAGTTGACGTAAGATCGAACGGGGCGGTCCTGCCCCGCTGCTCTCCAGCGGGGCCGCCACTACAATCGGCCGGCCCGCATGCCTCCCGCCGCACCTCGATGAGCCGCGGCTCGCCCCGCCGCGCCGTCGATGGCGTTGTCCCGATTGCACCCTGGCCGCTCAGCGCCGGGTCGCGACTCGCCGTTGTCGCCGTGCTGTTCGCGGCCGGCGGCTACCTGCTGTGGGTCGTGCGCGCCGTCCTCTCGCCGTTCGTCGTCGCCATCGTCCTCGCCTACGTGCTCCGCCCCATCGTGGGCGCCGTCTGCCGGCGGACGCGATGGCCGCGCGCGCTCGTCTCGGCGTTGGTGCTGTTCGCGCTTCTCGTGCTCCTGGCGGGCGTGCTCGTGCTTCTCGCCCCCGCGTTCGCGCGTGAGCTGCGCGCCTTCGCCACCGCGCTGCCCCGCCTGATGGTCAGTCTGCGCACCGCCATCGCGGCGCAGCGCACGGTCTCGCTCTTCGGCGTCGTCGTCGACCTCAACGTCATCGCCGATGAGGCAACGCGCGCGCTCGTCGCCGCCGGCCGCGAGCTCTCCATGCGCGCCGTTTCGACCGTCGTGAACACGGTCGAAACCGTGCTCAAGAGCGTCCTGGCGCTCGTGATCGCCTTCTACCTGCTGATCGACTTTGGGCGCTTTCGCAAGGCGGTGCGCGCCGCGCTGCCGCCCGGGGCGCGTCAGGAGCTGGGCGCGCTGGTCAACGACGTGGACCGGGTTTTAGGTCAGTTTCTGCGCGCCGAGGTCATCCTGGTGCTCATCATGAGCAGCGTCACCTGGGTCGCGCTGACCATTCTGGGCGTGCGCTACGCCCTGGTGCTCGCCCTCCTGGCCGGTGTACTGGAGCTGGTCCCGTTCATCGGGCCCGTCCTCGCCGGCACGCCCGCTGTGATCATCGGCTTCCTTCTACCGTCGCCCTTTGGCTGGCACCCGCTGGTCAACGCGGCCGTCATCGCCGCGACGTACTTCGTCCTGCGCCACGCCGAAGACTACTTCGTCATCCCGCAGATAATCGGCCGCGCTGTCGAGCTGCACCCGCTCGTCGCCATGTTCGCGGCGTTCGCCGGCCTGCGCCTGGGCGGAATCCTGGGGATGTTTCTCGGCGTGCCTCTCGCCGCGGTCCTGCGGATCCTGTTGGTCTACCTGTACCGCAAGCTCATACCTACCCCGGAGCCAGCGGCGGGACTGCCGGACAGCGCGCTGCCCGGCGAGGGCTCTTCAGGCGAACAGCTGCTCCTGGACGGGGACGCTGAGACGCCGGAGCCAGCGCAGCGCCGCGTCCCTGTCGCGTAGCCCCCACGCGACGCGCCGCTCATCGCGCAGCACGGCGAACCGCGCCGGCTCGTCCTCGTTCTTGGGCGGCTCGAGTACGATCTGCCATCTAGAGGTCTGGGTCATCTGTTCCATAATGGCTTCAACGCACACTATAGAACGCAGTTTCTACTTTGTAAAGGGGGGGTACCCTCTCGCCATGGTAGGCCGGGCGCTCGCCGCACTCATGCTCGCGCTCGCCGCCCTCGGCGTGACCGGCTGTATCGGCTACGAGGAGCACGTCACCTTCACCGCGACCGGTTCCGGGACCTTCCAGCTGAAGTTCGGCTTTGACACGACCCTGCTCAAGAGCCTCGGCGACGGTTCGGAGCCGCCCGAGGCGCCGACCATCAACCGTGACGAGCTGGTCGAGCAGTTCGGCGAGAACGTCGAGGTTGAGCCGCTCTCGGAGGAGGTGGACGGCCGGACCTACGAAGGGTTCCGCCTCAAGATCGGCTTCGACTCACCCGACGTGTTCGCCGAACTGGCGGAAACGGTGTCCGAAGGAGCGGCGGAGCGTGCCGACGACGACACGGGCAACCTGGCCGCTCAAATGACCTTGACCGTCTCCGGGGAGACCTACACGCTGACGGGCTCCATCCCGCCCATGTTCGAGGGAGAAGACAAGACCGCCCCGTTCGCCAAGCTCCTCTTCGGCACCTCACGGCGTCTGTTCATCTTGACCCTGCCGGGGCGCGTCACGGCAGTCAACGCCGACTCGCGCGACGGCCAGACCTACACCTGGCGGCTCGATCCGATGTCGAGCACGGCCCGCCAGATCAGCGCGACCTGGGTCGCGACGGGCGAGCCGCGGCAGAGCGTGAACCCTACTCCTTGAAGATGCCCACCGTGATGAACAGCCCACACGCGATCGCCGTCCCAATGAAGACGAGCGTCACGAACAGGAACTGGGTCACCACCTCGCCGTAGCGCCCATTCTCGAGCGCGGTCAGCGCCACGCCGGTCTGGCCGGCGATCAGCTTGTAGCCGACGAACGCCATGCCCAAAGCCCAGAGCGTGAGGGCGATCTTCCCAACCTGGATCATCTCGCCCCCATAGTAGGGCCTAGGCTGCTTCGACTTCCACCTTCGCCGCGCCGCTGACGTCCAGAACAGCCCGCATTTCGGGCGTCGGGTTGTCAGTCTCTACCGCCACCAGGTAGCGGCCCTCGCGCAGCGCGTCCTCGTAGCGCGTCGCCTCGGACAGGCCTACCCCGCGACTGGCGAAGAAGGCGCCGATCCCGGTCCCAATCGCTGCGCCCGCGACCGCGCCGAATGGACCTGCGGCGCCGCCTCCGGCCAGCGCACCGATCGCTGCCCCCAGCGCCGCCGCGTCCAGCCCAGGGTTGTCCGACGTCTCGGGCGCGGTCTCGACATGCTCCGCCGGCCGGTCGCGCATGCCTTCTGCGTCCCCGTCCGCGGGGTCGGCCATCTCCAGCCCCGCGGCGGGCTGGATCGAGATGGCATCCGACTGGCGCTCGGCCTCCATTTCCGCCGCCGAGGTCGGCCGCGTCTGGACGGTCGACTGGCGCACGTTAGAGATCAGCGCGAGGCTGTCTTCCGGCACGCCGGTCTCGCGCAGGCGCACGTACGCGCGCTCCGCCGCCCCTTCGTTCTCGAACACGCCGACGAGCACAGCCATACAGGTACCTCCGTCTCTCTAGGGACAGGTGAGCAGGGAATGTGCCACCCTACAATCGCCACTGTGGCCGTCGATCTGACCGTCAACAGCACCCCTCACCGGCTGGACGGTCCGCCGGAAGTGACCCTGCTCGAGGCGCTGCGCGATCGGCTCGGTCTCACCGGCGCGAAATACGGCTGCGGCGAGGCCCGCTGCGGCGCGTGCGTCGTCCTGCTCGACGAAAAGCCCGTCGCGTCGTGCGTCACCACGGTCGGCGACGCCGCGGGCAAGCGCGTCACGACAGTGGAGGGGCTGGCCGAGGATGGTGCGCTGCATCCGGTGCAACAGGCGTTCGTCGACGCCGACGCGCTCCAGTGCGGCTACTGCACACCCGGCATGGTTGTCGGGGCAGTGGCTCTGCTGCGCGAGACACCGCGCCCCACGCGCGAGCAGATCGTGGCCGCGATGCAGTACCACGTCTGCCGCTGCGGCGCCTACGCGCGCATCGTCGCCGCCATCCAGCTCGCGTCGGAGCGGATGAGCGGGTCGGCCAGATGACGGCTCCTCGCCCGCCGGCCCAGCCCGCGACGGCGGCCGAGTTCGGGGGCGGGCGCGCCACCGTCCCACCCGTCGGCCCGCCAACCACGGAGGCGCCGCCCCAGCGCGTCTCCCATTTCCTCGCGTTCGAGCCCGACGGCGGTGTAACCGTGCACGCCGGCAAGGCCGAGGTCGGCCAGAACGTGCGAACGTCGCTCGCGCAGGCGGTGGCGGACGAGCTGCGCCTGCCGTTCGACCGCGTGCGCGTCGTCCTGGCCGACACGGCGCGCGTGCCCTTCGACCGCGGCACGTTCGGCTCGCGCACGACCCCTGACATGGTGCCCCGCCTGCGCCGCGCGGCAACCGCGGCGCGGCGGGAGCTGATCGAGCGTGCCGCCGAGCGGTGGGAGGCCGACACGAGCG
>DASTZM010000765.1:0-2162 GCA_035764305.1 Chloroflexota bacterium
GCCACCTCGCGTACCCGATCAGCGCGCACACCAACCCGACGCCCACCGCGAAGACGGCGCTCTCGGGCTGCCGGCCGAGCAGCTGGTACGTCGTGGCGCACAGCGTGAGGAGCGTGAGCATGAACGCCGCCACCGGCGTCACCTCGGGCCGGCGTCGCGTCAGCCCCGGCAAGATGAGACCGAGTCCGCCCAGCACTTCGCACGTGCCGATGAAGATGAGAAACTCGCGCGACAGGACGATCGGCATGTTCAGCACCTCCTGCGGCGCGAAGAACTTCGGCGCCCCGCTCGCCAGAATGAAGAACAGCCCGAAGAACACCTGCAAGACCCACAGCCCCACGTTGATCGCCTTCTGACCCTTCACCGCCTTACTCCTTCCGTCCGTGCGCTGTCTGTTTGGTGGTAGTGCGCACGAGTCCATCCTAGAGCGAGTCCCCCGCGCACGCTTCTCCAAAACTGCTACACGTGGACAATCTTGTCTCGCGTGTCCTCTGGTCTGGCGGCGCTAAGCAATAGAAGGAGCCAGTCAATCGCAGCGCCGATCGGCACGCTCTGCGGGATGACCGCCAGACCCGGCATCGGGAGGCCGGCGCGCATTCGGTCGTAGGCATGTGCCGTCATGGTGTTCTGATCGTGCGTCACCAGCACACGGCCCTCTCGCGCCGCCCACTCCAGCACGGCACCATCGTCGCGACCAGTCAGTCCCGCCTGATGGACCGTGATGACATCGGCGTCAGGGTCGCGGACGCGCAGTCCTCTGAGGACCGTGCCGCTGAAGTCCTCGTCCGCCAGTAGCCGCAGCCGAGAAGCTTCCGCGGAGCCCGTCACCGAAGCGCGTCAGAGTGCGCCTTTAGCTCCGCGCGGCGTTTCACGAGCCGCTCACGCAACTCCTCAACTGGGAAGTCGCCTTCGATACGCTCCCGCAGCGTCGCCGCTTCATGCTCCCGGAGGCGCAAATACTCGTCGACCAGATCGCGATTCTGCAGGTAGTACGCGATGACCGCGTGCACGTCCGACAGGGTCACCGTCGGAAAATCCTGGCAGAACTGCTCCGCTGTCTGGCCGTGCAAGAACGCGTGCACGATCCGGTCGATGGGGATCCGCGTGCCCGTCACGCGTAGCGCTCCGTCTTCGGCGCGCGTGAGCGGAACGGCCAATGTCATTGGGAGCTCCACCTCCGCCGAGCGAGGCCGCGCCGCTGCGGGGTCAGTCTCTCCCGAAGTCCGGTCGACGGTGGCCATCGCTGTCTACTCTCGGCAACTCCCGTTCCCCGGAGGAAACGGAGCGTTGCCTACAAGCAATGGTAGCGCCGATCTGCCGCGCACGCCCCTATCTAGGGGAAGCTGCGAAGCCCCTCACCGATCCGCCTCCGGCCACTCCAGCGGCGCGTGCAGCGGGATCCCCTTCTCCCGCTCCGCCTGCATCGTCGTCCCGTAATCCCGCTCCACGTCCCCCAGGTTCCACGCCTGCCGCTTGTAGTTCCAGTTCTCCGGAGCAAGCGCGTGCGCCCGCTTGAAGTGGGCGATGGCCCGTTCAGACTCACCCACCCCGTGCAGGTACACCCCCAGCCGGAAGTGCGCCGCCGCCCTTGCCCCTTCCTCTGAAGCCTGGATCGCCACGCTTGACCCCTTCCGCCCCTGCCGCACGTACACACTCTCCGCCCCCGTCGCCACCCAGTCCCGCAGCGCGTTCAGATACTTCTTGTGCGGCACCCGCTCCCCCTCCGGCGTCCGCTGCGCCGCCGACGCCACCTCCGGCCCGCGCACGATCCGCCCCTCCTCGTCGATCCACACCCCCGCCGGCACGTTCCGCGTCCCGTACCGCTCCGCCACTACGTGCCGCTCGTCCAGCAGCACCGGGTACCCCGGCCGCGCCGCCTCTATATAGGGAAGCCCCGCCTCCCGCCCCTTGCTGTCCTCGTCCACAGACAGGATCTCGAACCCCCGCCCGTGCAGCTCGTTCCACAGCTCCTGCCAGACCGGCAGGTCATTCCGGCACCCTCACCAGGACGCCCACGTCAGCAGGAACACCTTCTTCCCCCGGAACTCCGACAGCGACCGTTCCCTCCCCTCGAAGTCCGGCAGCGTGAAGTCCGGCGCCACGTCGCTCTCCGCCCGCCGCCGCACCTCGTGCGCCGGCGCCCCAAACGCCCACACCCGCCT
>DASTZM010000766.1:0-7751 GCA_035764305.1 Chloroflexota bacterium
GCCGATCAGGCGCGGGGCGAGGTGCTGCTCGATCAGCGTGGCGACGGCGAGCTCGCCGCCGGAGAGGGCGCCGTTGCCCCAGCCGACGAGCCCCGGCTGATCGGTGGTGATCTTGACGATGGGGCAGTTGGGCCCGCCGCCTGGGACGCGCGCGAGCGAGGCGACGATGACCTCGACCTTGGTGATGCGCATGGTGGTTGTCGTGCGGATTCTAGGCGCGCGCTTGGCACACTCTGGCTTCGTGCCAACGAAGGAAGACACACGCGGAGCGGGGAAGCGCGCGGCGAAGAAGCCGGCGACGAAGGGGACCAAGAGGGTGAAGGGAGCGAAGGCGGCGAAGAGGACGGCACCGGCCGCGACGGCGGTGAAGGGCGTCCAGGGCAGTAAGGACGGGCGCGAGTGGTTCGAGATCAGGAACTCGAGGATCCACGGTAAGGGGGCGTTCGCGATCCGCGACATCCCGAAGGGGACGCGGTTCGCCGAGTACGTCGGACAGAAGATCGAGCCCGAGGTGGCGTGGGAGCGCTACGACGACGACAATATGGAGCAGCACCACACGTTCCTGTTCACGCTGGACGACGACACGCTGATCGACGCGGGGGTGCGCGGCAACAACACGCGCTTCATCAACCACTCGTGCGATCCGAACTGCAAGTCGTCCACGGAGGATGGGCACATCTACTTCGATGCGATCAAGGACATCCCGAAGGGGACCGAGCTGACGTACGACTACCGCCTGACGCGCGAGGGGCGGTACCAGAAGCATTGGGACGAGCTGTACCGGTGCCGGTGCGGTTCCGCCAACTGCCGGGGCACGATCCTGCTGCGCAGGAAGAGGAAGGCGAAGGCGTAGCGCGGGGTCAGCGGCGCGGAAACGGCGGTCGGGCGCCGGGCGCGCCGGCGGCGGGTGGCGGGGCAGGCTCGACGGTGGGGTTCACGCCGTGGTTGGGCGTGCCGGAGCGGGTCAGACTTTCGAGGGCCTGGACGAGGCGCCTGACGCCGTCGCGAATTTCTAGCTCGGAGCAGGCGGCGTAGCCGAGGAGGAGCGCGCCGCGGCGGAGGGGCTCGATGCAGTAGACCGAGAGTGGCTGCGTCGTCACGCCGTGGGCGGCGGCGGCGCGCGCGGCGGCGCGGTCGATCATCGCCGCCTGTCCGGCGGGGCCGCCCTGCGCCGCGAACTGCGGGCCGAGCCATCCCACCGCGTGCATGCCCGCGGGGGAGGTCTGCAGCTCCACCAAGCCGCGCAGTGGGTGCATGGCGTTGGCGAGCAGCTGCTGGCGCTCGGCGTAGAGCGCACGCATACGCCGCACGTGGCGCGCGAAGTGCCCTTCCGCGATGAAGTCGGCGAGGGCGGCCTGCTCAAGGGCCTGCGAGTGGATGCCGTTGAAGAAGCGCGCCTTGTGGAACAGGTCGATCAGCGCGGGCGGCAGGACGAGGTAGCCGAGCCGGAGGCCGGGGAAGAGCACCTTGCTGAAGGTGCCGACGTAGATCACGCGCCCCTCGCGGTCGAGGCCCTGCAGCGCCGCGAGCGGGCGGCCGTCGTAGCGGAACTCGGAGTCGTAGTCGTCTTCGAGGACCCACGCGCCGGTCTTGGCGGCCCACTCGAGCAGGGCGAGGCGGCGGGGGAGGCTCATGGTGACGCCGATCGGGAACTGGTGGGAGGGCGAGACGTAGGCGAGGCGCGCCTGGGGCGACGCGGCGATGCCCGCCGCGACGTTCATGCCCTGCTCGTCGACCGGGACGGCGATGGGGTGGATGCCGGCGGCGAGCATCGCGCCGCGGGCCCCGAGGTAGCCGGGGTCCTCGATCCACGCGTCGTCCCACGGGTCGAGGAGGGCGCGCAGGATCATGTCGAGCGCCTGCTGCGAGCCGCCGACGACGATGACCTGCTCGGCGGTGCAGCGCACGCCGCGCGAGGCGGAGAGGTAGCCGGCGATCGCCTCGCGCAGGGGGAGGTAGCCGGCGGTGTCCTGGTAGCTCATCAGGGAGGCGGAGGAGCGGCGCCAGCGGCGCGCGACGAGCCGGCCCCAAGTCTGTGACGGGAAGGCGTCGAGCGCGGGTGCGCCCAGCCTGAAGGCGCGCTGGGCGCCCTGACTGGGGACGACCTGCGCGCTGGGCGGGAGGGGCGCGCCGAGGATGAGCGAGCCGCGCCGGCGGAGCGTCAGCCCGCCGCTCCCAGGCACACCGGCGGAGGCGGGAACGGCGACGGGTCCATTTCCGGGCGTTCCGGCTGCGCCCGGCAGGCCGGTGCCGCGCGCGCTGCCGGCGGTGCCACTCGGACCGGGTGCGGCGCCGCGCGCGGCGCCGGGGAGCGCGGTCAGGTGGCCCTGCGTGCGCGCGGCGGTCCCCACCGCACCCAGCGCAGTTGTCCCGGCGGGGCGTGCCCGGCCGAGGGGCCGTTGCAGGTCCTCGGGCAGGACGCGCGCGACGTAGGTGCCCGAGCCGCGGGCGCCCTGGAGGTAGCCTTCGGACAGCAGCTGGTCGAACGCCGCGAGGACGGTGTTGCGCGAGATCTTCAGCTCGCCGGCGAGCGTGCGGGTCGAGGGGAGTCGCTCCCCCGCCTTGAGGCGCCCGTCCAGGATGGCCTCGCGCAGGCCATCGTAGACCTGCCGGTACAGCGGGACGTCGGTTTCCAGCGTGATCGGGACGGTGACGGCGGTGACGGTGGCGACGCGCCTCCCCATGGAACTGACGTGTCTCTCTCGGAACGTGGAACGAAGTGGTCCGGTGATCGGGTGATTAGTGCAGGACGAATGGGTCCACTTGGGACCGGCCAATGGCCACAGAGGCGCCTCCGGCACAGACTCTAGGTGGCCGGAGGCGGAGCCACAAGCACCACTTCCGCCCGCGGCGGCGGTACCACTTTGCTGGGAAGCCCCCCAGGAGCGCGGCGCAACGTCGTGCGAGGGCTGCTGCGTGAGGCGAAGACCGGGCGGGCTAGACCCCAACCACCTCTCGCAGGTAGCGCCGGCTCGCCATCAGGCTCTCGCGCGCCGACGCCTTCCGCGTTCGGTCGATCTCCACGACCACCGAGCCGGCATATCCCCGCTCCTTCCACAGCGTGAAGAGCGACGGCCAGTCGATGCACCCCTCGCCGATCTCGGCGAAGACGCCCAGCTCCGACTGCTGGTTGTAGCTGAGCTTCTCGCGCCGGCCGCGCTCGAGCACGTCGGCGTACATGTCCTTGATGTGGATGCTCTTCACACGGTCCATGTGCGTGCGGAACCAGGGGAGCGGATCGACGCCGCCCCACACCATGTGCCCGACGTCGGGCCCCCACGCGACGAGGCTGGGGTCGGTTCCCTTGTCCAGGCGGTCCATCTCGTCCAGTGTCTCCCAGCAGGCCCCGGCGTGGTTGTGCAGCGCGAGCCAGACGCCCTCCTGGCGGCAGGCTTCACCCATCCGCTTGAGGGTCTCGCACTCGTGCTTCCACTCGTCGTCGGTGAACGAATCCGGGCGGTTGCCCTTCGGGTAGTGCCCCGCAGCGGCGCGGCGCTGGGGCGTGAAGGAGGTGGGACCGGCGAAGAGCGCGTCGAGCCCCAGCCCGCGCGTGTGGCGCGCGGCGGCGCGCACGCCTTCCACGTTGGCGTCGCGATTGGCGGGATCGTGGTACGGCGGGCCGCTGTAGTAGCCCGGTGCGGGTCTTAGCCCGTGCTGCGCCAGGAAGGAGACGATGGCCTCGGGCGTGGAGGGAAGATCGTCGACGGGTGCGGTCCCACCGGGCGCGACGCGACGACGCACACCGGGTGCGACGACGTGCGAGTAGCCCGCCTCGCGGACTTCGTCGAGCATCCTCCCGTAGCCCGCCAACCCGGCGTAGGGGTCGCTGCCCCCACCCGCCTGCTGCGCCTGGCGGAGTGGTCCGTACGTGATCGTGCTGCCCGCGATGTCCATGCCGGCGAATGTACCAGCGGGACACTGCCGCGACGCGGCGGCACGCGGTATCACTTGATCGAGTGGTGAACGGGTCGGCAGCGCGTGGCGGCGCGCTAGCCATCGAGGCGGAGGGGCTGCGGAAGGCGTACGGCGACGTCGTGGCCGTGGCGGGGGTGGACCTGGCGATCGGGCGGGGAGAGATCGTCGGGTTCCTGGGGCCAAATGGCGCGGGGAAGACGACGACGATCAAGATGCTCACCGGGCTGGTCCGTCCCAGCGCGGGCCGCGCGGCCATCCTGGGGCACGACGTCCAGCGTGATCCCGTGGCGGCCAAAAGCCACTTCGGCTACGTGCCCGACACACCCAACCTGTACGGCAAGCTGCGCGGGCGCGAGTTCTTACGCTTCATGGCGCGTCTGTACCGGGTGCCCGCGTCGGTGGCGGAGCCGCGCGCCGCCGAGCTGCTGCGCGTGTTCGAGCTGGCCGACGCGGCGAACGACCTGGCGGAGGGCTACTCGCACGGCATGCAGCAGAAGCTGGCGCTGGCAGGCGCGCTGGTGCACGACCCGGCGGTGCTGTTCCTGGACGAGCCGACGGTGGGGCTCGATCCGCGCTCGGCGCGGCTGATCAAGCAGATCCTGCTGCGCCATCGTGACCGGGGCGGCACGGTCTTCCTCTCGACGCACATCCTGGAGATCGCCGAGCGGCTGTGTGACCGGCTGGTGATCATCGACAAAGGAAGGATCGTCGCCGCGGGCACGATGGACGAGCTGCGTGGGCAGGTGGCGAGCGAGGCGGGTGGCGCCGCGGGGGCGGAGGGCTCGCTGGAGGAGATCTTTCTGCGGCTGACGGGCGGCGCGGACTACGCCGAGCTGGCGGCGGTGCTGCGCTAGGCGTGGCTTCGAACGTGGGTTCCTTCGTGGGGCGGGCATGAGCGCGTTTCTCGCGGACACACTCCTGCTGCTCGACCTCCAGCGCCAGCTGGCGTGGAATGCGTTCCTGAGCCGCTCGCTGGCGCGCAAGCTCGTGCCGCTGGTCGCGGCGACCGTCGCCGTGGTGGCCGTGGGCGGGATCAGCACGGCGGCGGGGTTCAGCCTGGGCCGCGTGCTGCGCCGCTTCCCGGAGCTGGGGCTCGAATCGCTCCTGCCGGGCGCGGTGCTGAGCGCCGTCGCGCTGCTGCTGGTGGTGGTCGCGTTTGGGACGGCGCTGGGCTCGCTCTTCCTGGCGGACGACCTGCCGCGGCTGATGGCGGCGCCGGTACAGCGGCGGGCGGTCTTTGTCGCCAAGCTGCTCGACGGCATGCAGTGGTACTACGCCGTGGTCGCCGTCGCGGCGGGGCCGGCGCTGGTGGCGTACGGGATGGGGCTGGGCTATGGCCCGCTCTACTACGCGCTGGGGCTGCTGGCGCTGCTCGGGACGCCGCTGCTGCCGGCCGGCATCGCCGCGCTGCTGGTGATGGTCGTCGTCCGCTTCGCCCCCGCGTCGCGCGTGCGTGAGTTCCTGGGATTGACGGCGGCGCTGGTCGGCGTGAGCTGCAGCGTGGCGGGACAGACGTTTCGCCTCTGGTCGCGGCAGGCGGCCGGGTTTGGGGGCGGAATCCCCGCGCGGGGCCGCGAGCGCGAGGAGCTGGCCGCGTTCCTGGAGACGATCCGTGGCGTCGTGGATCTGC
The DNA here is from genome assembly GCA_035764305.1 of Chloroflexota bacterium. GTDB lineage: Bacteria > Chloroflexota > UBA11872 > UBA12225 > UBA12225 > DASTZM01. The sequence continues at coordinate 5,546 of DASTZM010000766.1, forward strand.
CTATTCCTTCGCTGGTGGCCGGGCGCGGCCTGGCGGCGGCGGGGCGGGGGGACATCGTCGGTGCGGTAGCCGGGACGGCAGTGTTCCTCCTGCTCACGTTCGGGTTTTTCGCGGTGTGCGTCCTGGCGGCCGAGACGCTCTACGAGGCGGGCTGGACGCGCATGCAGGGATCAGGGGTGGCGCGGCGCAGGAGGGTGGTCGAGCGGGCAGCGGCGAGCGACGGCTGGCTGGCCAACGCTCCCGCCGCGGTGGCCGTCGCGATCAAGGACTGGCGCGTTTTTCCGCGCGACCTGACGTCCTACCGCCAGTTGCTGGCGCCGCTGATCGCCGTGCCGGCGGTGTACTTCAACCTGTTCGCCGCGCCCAGCGGGCGGCGCGGGAACGTGGTGCAGCAGGTGCAGCGCCTGACCGACGGGACGCTCGACCTGCGCGGCGTGGGGACGGCGGCGGCGGTGCTGCTGCTGTGCGCGGTGATGTTCAACCGCGTGGCGCTGACGAGCATCGCGCGCGAGCGGGGCGGCTGGTGGGTGCTCAAGTCGGCGCCGGTGACCGGGATGGAGATTCTCCACGGCAAGCTGCTGGTCGCGGCGGTGCCGTACGTGGGGCTGAGCACGCTGCTGATGGCGGCGGTGTGCTGGTGGAACGGGTTTGGGCCGCTCGGCTCGCTGTATGGCTGGCTGGGCGTCGAGGCGCTGGGGCTGGGGATGCTGGCGCTGAACGTGGGGCTGAGCGTGCCCGCCGCGCGGCTGGATTGGGACGATCCGCGACGGATGGTCTCGGGCTGGGGCGCGGTGGGGTCGATGGCGGGGACGGCGCTAATCGGCCTGGTGGGCGGGGCGCTGCTGTGCCTGGGGATGGTGGCGGCGGAGCTCTTCCCGCCGGCCGCGCCGTACGCCTGGTTCCTGGGGCTGGCGTGCGCGGTGGGGGTCAGTGCGGCGCTGGGGTGGCTGGGGCTGCGGTACGGGGCAAGTCGCCTACCGCGGGTGGGAGAGGTCGCTTGAATCGGAGCGCCAGGACGCACGCCGCGGCGTAGAGGATAGCGTCGGTCACGAATACGGCGCGCAGGTCGAGGCGTGTGAGGGCGCCCATCGCCAGCGGGCTCGACGCGCTTCCCAGCAGCGTGACGCTGGAGAGCACGCCGAAGGCTGCGCCCTTGCGGTGCTCAGGCACGGCGAGGTTGGCCAGGCTGTAGCCCAGGGTCAGCGTCCCGCCGGCGAAGAGGCCGAGCAGGAAGCGCGTCACCAGCAGCTGCTGCGGGGTGCGCACCAGGATGAAGGGAAAGCAGAGCGCGGTACCGGCTACCAGCGTGAAGACGAGCAGCCGCTTAATGGGCCACGACGCGCCCAGGCGGCCGACCACCCACGCAGAGACCGCCGTCCCCACCGCGCCGAGCGAGACGACCAGACCCGAGTAGCTCGCCACCTGCTCGGGCGGTGTGCCGAGGGAGGAGACGTAGAGCGGCAGCACCGGGCCGAACGAGCGGTCGACGACCTGGACGCAGAACATGACGAGCATGACGCCCAGGAAGCCGGGCAGCCGTGCGGCATCACCGAGAGAGGCCAGTCCGGCGAGTGGATTCTGCGCGCCGCGCTTCTCACTCGCCGGTGGCACCTGGCCGTCCGAGCCGCTCGACGTCTTGCGGACGAACAGCCGGTCGTCCTGGGCCACGAGCGTCAGCACGAGGAAGCCGCAGAACACGACGAAGGCGCCGCTATAGAAGGAAGCGCGGATGCCGAAGTGGTCGGCGACGAAGCCGGCGCAGAGCGGTCCCACGACCGTCCCGCCGACCTGCATCGCCTGGAGCAGTCCCAGCGCGGTGCTGGCGTGCGCGGCGGGAGTAACGGTAACCAGGTAGGCCATGGCCATGGCGGTGAAGCCGCCGAAGACGCCGATGGCGGCGCGCAGCCCAAAGAGCTGCAGCGGCGTGGTGACCATGCCCATGAGGACGCAGCAGACGGTCATCACGAGCAGCGAGCGCTGCACCATGCGCTTGCGCCCGTAGCGGTCGGCGACGAGCCCCCAGAGGGGCGAGAAGAAGGCCGCGGTGAGGGGCGAGATGGCGAGCATGAGGCCGCTGACGAGGGCGGCCTGGGCGACGTCGGTCACGCCGAGGTAGCGGATGTAGAGCGGCAGGATCGGCATCACGAAGTTGAAGCCGAAAAAGGAGATGAAGACCACCGCCGCCATCCCGTTGCGGGAGCGGCGC
>DASTZM010000767.1:0-2531 GCA_035764305.1 Chloroflexota bacterium
CGGCGAGTACGGCGATGACGCTGATCGCCAGCATGGCTGTGGTGTGCGATGCGGTGCGCAGCAGCGCGCCGTAGAAGACGGCGTGCGCCACGACCAGCGCGAACAGTACGTAGTTCAGGCGCTGCAGCCACTTCCAGGGCCGTGCCTTCACCGCCCGCAGCGCGGCGTTGCTCGAGATGGCGAGCAAGCCCAGCACGATCAGGGTGGCCGCGAGCCCGGTCCAGTTCCCCAGGCCGAACGCGTCGGTCAGCGGCCGGCCGTCGCGCGCGAGAAAGTAGCTCCGAATCCGATCGCCCAGTGAGCCCGGCGCGCCGTGCACCTGGAAGCCGGCGATGACGTGGACCACGCTGAGGAGGGCCGTCCATGTCCCCACGTCGCGGCGCAGGTAGTGGGACACCGGCGTCCGCCGGCGCAGCAGCAGGTTGGCGGGGCCAATGAGGAGGGTGGCGGCGAGCAGCGCGAGCGCGACGTCGCCCGTGGCCGTCGTAAACCGAGCCAGCGAGACGCGGCTCTGGCTGGCCTCGCTGCTCATGGTGTGGTCTGTGTCTGTGCCGGCGGGCGCGGCCACGACCGACCCCGGCTCCAGCCGCCCGTCGCTCCACCGTCGGCCGCAGCCGGGATGGAGCCGGCGCGGAGGTGCCCGCGTGACGCGAGAAGGACAGTCCGGCGGGAACACGCCGGCGCGACCGGCCGCCGTGAACAGTTCACAGCGCCGGTGCGAGGGAACCTGCCATTCTTGCGGAGCGCCGGCCCGCGGCGCTCCGCAAGAATGGCAGGAAGGAGTGACCCATGAGCGGCGGGACGCCGCGCTGCTCGCTCGTCGTCGTGGCGGACGACGAGCCGCAGCTGCTTGAGCTGCTCGAGATGGTGCTGACGGGCGACGCGCGGGAAGTCGCGACGGCGCGGGACGGCCTCTCGGCGTGGCAACTGATCCGCGAGCGGCACCCGGAGCTGGTGGTCCTCGATGCGGTGATGCCCGGCATCGACGGGCTCGAGCTGACGCGGCGCATCCGGCGGGATCCCGCGCTGGCGGGAATCGGCGTGATCCTGATCAGCGGCCTGGCGAGTCCCGAAGAGGAGGCGCGGCGCGCCGGGGCCGACCACTGCCTGCCGAAGCCCGCGCGCCACGCGAGCTACGCCGCGCCGTCCGCGAGCTGCTGGACCGCGCGGCGCGAAAGCCCGCGGCCCGGTTCCCTCCCGATGCGTGCTCCTGACCACCGCGCGAGCGCTCCGGCGCCCGCTGAAAGCCGAAAGGAGTTGTCGAGCGAGCCGTGCAGGTGAGCGCCCTCCCGCCGGGATGAGCGCCACCTCTTCGCCTCCATCCTCGCCTTCATCCTCGCCATCGTCGCCCGCTGGGCCGGCCGACCACCCCGTCCACCGCGCCGGCGATGTCGACGTAACGGTGGGGACGGGGACGGAGGGGAGTTGCGGGAGCCAATCGTGCGCGTCGCGGCGCCGCGGCGCTGACCCAACGGCGTCGCCGGCACCGGAAGTCCGGGGCATCAACTGCGCAGGGACTCGCCGGGCTCGTCGCTGGCACGAGCGATGGGCGTGTCGGCCACGGCGCGCGGCCACGCCCGGCTTCGATCAGGCGCGCGCCGGAGCGACAGGCAGGGGACGCGGGAACGGCAGCGCCGGTCGCCTCAGGGCGAGGCGCGGGCCCCGCTGCGCCGGTAAATGGCGAGCGCGTCCTCCTCGTCCGCGAGCGCGCGGCGCGCCGCGGCGAGCTGGGCCTGGAGACCGTGCTCTTCCGTTTCGAGCGACACGGCCAGGTCGTGTCTGCCCGCCCGCTCGAGCATGCGCCGGCGCATCTGGACAAGGCGCAGCTCCCGCTCGAACTCCGCGGCGTGTGCCCGCGCCTGGGTCACGCGCTGCTCCTGGCGCCTCAGGATCTCTTGCATGAGCCTGTGGTCCTCCTCGGCCTCCACCGCAGCGGACGGCGGTCCGCACGCGGGCACCGCGGCCAGCACCGCGACTCCGAGGGAACACGCCGCTGAAGCCCAGAGGAGTCGTCGCCGTCTCACGCGCTCCGCTCACGCGCGGCGCGCCGCTGCGGGTCCGCGGGTCCTCCTTCGGTGGGTCTCGAGCTGATCACCCCAAGTCTAGACGCGCGCCGCCGCGGGCGAGTCGGCTGCGCCCGGGCCGTTGCCCTCGATCCCATGGTCCCACGACGAGGGTGGGTGGGCGCAGTGCGGGCCCCCGTGCGGGCCCGGCCGGGACCGCACCGACGCCGGCGTACCGCGCTACTCAGCGGAAGAAGTCCAGGTGCGCGGGCCGCACGAGCGCCGCCGCGCCGCCGTCTGGTTCATCCGGCACCGGCCGCGGGTACGGGTAGCCGCGGATCACCGCCACGGGTACGCGCGCGAGCTTGTGCATCACGAGCTCAGCCGCCCCGGCGAGCTCGTCCGCGACGGCGATCGCGGTGGCCCGCAGCGGGTAGCCCTCCGGGTCGCGCTGGCCCTCGTAGGCCCAGACCGCCCGCAGGCCGCTGGCGCCGATGGCGACGTTGGTCTGCCCCTCGCGCCAGGGCC
>DASTZM010000768.1:0-3991 GCA_035764305.1 Chloroflexota bacterium
CGGTGCGGGCGCCTCGCACTAAGCCCGCCATGGCCGGCTCGGTCCGGGATCTGCCCGGCATCCGCCACGGGGCGCGCGCCTTCGTCTTCACCGGAGAAGACGAGGAAGGCGCCTCGACTCGCATCGAGGACTTCGACGCCGACTGGATCGCCGTCGCCAAGCCCGGTCTGGAGGAGCCTGGGGGCGCACTCGCCAACGGTGATCCGATCGAGCTGGAGGTGCCGGTGCGCGGCGGCTCGCTGTTTCTGGTGGGGCGCGTGGCGGGCCGCGAGGTCAACGGCGTACCGGTGGTGGTCATCCGCGTCGAGGAGGTCGGCGCGGACCCCGAAGTGGGGCACTCGCGCGAGTCGCGCCGCCAGTTCCGCCAGTCGCTGTGGCTGCCGCTGCGCCGCATGGCGTACCGGCGCGACCCCACCGCAGAGTGGCGCGAGGTGGGAGGTGTGGTGCGCGACATCAGCGCGGGCGGCGTCTCGGTGTACGCCGACGACGACGTGCCGCTCGGCAGCGCCGTGTACGTCGATTGCCCCGTCCCGCTCGATCCGAGCGGCATCACCGGCCACGGGACCGTGGTGGGCGTCCGCCGCACCGGGACCGACCGGCGCGCCCACTACATCGTCAACGTGCGGTTCGACAGCCTCTCACGCGACGACACCGACTGGCTGACCGAGCGCCTGCACCGCTACCAGTGGTTCGCGCGCTGGCGGAATCGCTAGCTCTCGGCTGGCACTAGCAAGATCTTCCCCTCCCCCTTGCGCCGCGCCGCCCTGAACGCCTCCGCCCAGTCCTCCAGCGGGCGCTTGCTGGTCACCAGCGGCTCGGTGCGCACCCTCCCGGCGGCCATCAGCTCCAACGACGTCGCCCACGACGTGGGCGTGCTCGAGAACGAGCCCACCAGCCGGACCTCTTTCAGCACGAGCGTGTCTACTGGCACCGGCACCGGCTTGCCATAGAGCCCGATCTGCAGCACCGTCCCGCCGCGGGGCGCCAGACGCAGGCATTGGTCGAGCGACGCCGCCGCCCCGGCGCTCTCTACCACCAGCTGCGGCGCGCGCCCGCCGGCCAGCTCCCGGACTGCCTCCACAACGTCCTGGCGCTGCACGTCGACCAGCTTCTCAAAGCCCAGGTCGCGCGCCAGCGCGAAGCGCGCCTCGTCGGCGCTGGTACCCAGCACGATCACGTCGGCCCCCGCCGCGCGCGCCGCCTGCGCGCACAGCAGGCCGATCGGCCCAGGTCCCGACACGACGCACACTTCTCCCGCGCGCGGCTGACCCAACTCCAGCACGCCGTGGACGCAGCACGCCAGCGGCTCGGTCAGCGCCGCGGCGTCGAGCGAAACTGTCGCCGGAAGCGCCAGCACGTTTCCCACCGGTACACACACGTACGAGGCGAAGCCGCCGTCGACGTGCCCGCCGAGCCACCGTCGCTCCGGGCACAGGTTGGTGCGCCCCGCCAAACACAGGTCGCACCGCCCACACGTGCTGATCGTCGTCTTGGACGTCGCGCGCATGCCGGGCGAGATGCCCGAGACACCCGGTCCCACGTCAACCACCACCCCCGCCGTCTCGTGACCAATCGTCACCGGCGGCACGACCGCGTACTCGTCATCCTGAATGTGGAGGTCCGAGCCGCAGATGCCGGTCGCGTGCACCTTCAGCACCACCTCTCCCGACGCCGGCGTCGGGACGGGGACGTCTTGCAGCTCCAGGTCCTGCCCGGTCGCGACTTTGCGCAGCGCCTTCATGCGTCGCTCTTTGCGCCCGCCGCACCGGCCGGCACCCCCGCCGCGCGCGACGCCCGCGTGGTGCGCGCACGCAGCAGCCATTCGCGCACGCGTGAGCGCACGTGCGCCGGTGCGAACGGCTTGGTGAGGTAGTCGGTCGCCCCTGCCTCGAAGCCGGCGGCGGTGTCCTCGCTGCCGCTGCGCGCCGTGAGCAGCAGCACCGGGACGTCGCGCAGACGCACGTCCTCGGACGCGCGTATCGTGCGCAGCACGTCCAGCCCGTCGCGCCCCGGCATCTGCCAGTCGAGCAGGATCAGCGCGGGGTGCGCGGACTTCGCCAGCTGCAGCGCCGCCTCGCCATCACCGGCGAGCAGGACGTGCAGCCCCTCCGGCTCCAGCACCTCCGCGAGCAGGGCCAGAATGTCGGCGTCGTCGTCCGCCACCAGCACCGTCTCGGCGTGCCCCGTACTCGCGGCGGCGGCGTCGACCGCGTCGCCGTTGGTCACGGACACCTCGGGGGCGCGGGTGCCGCCGCTCAGGCGCAGCTCCATCCCTTCGGCCGCGCCGACAATCTCGACGCCGCTCTGGCGGGCCAGCGGACGCGCACGGCTCATCACTACCAGGTCATCCAGCGCTTCGTCGTTGCGCGTGGGGTCGTGGTGGATCAGCGCCAGCCGCTCCACCCCGGCCATCGCGGCGAAGTCCGCCGCCTGCTCGACCGTGGTGTGCCCCCACCCGCGCTTCCCGCCTGGGCCGCCGTGGTACTCGGCGGTCGTGTACTGCGCGTCGTGGATCGCCAGGTCGGCGCCGCGCAGGAACTCGACGTGGCGCCGGTCCTCGTCGTGCACCGGACGCAGCACGCCTGCTCCATCCTCTGCCAGGTCACCGTGCGGCTCATGGTCGGTGGCGTAGACCAGCGTCACGCCGTCTGCTTCCAGCCGGTAGCCCAGCACCACCGCCGGGTGGTTGAGGTAGCGTGCCGTCACGGTCACGCCCCCGATCTGGAACGTGCCCTCCACCAGATCGTGGAACCGGATGGTGGCGCCCAACTGCTCCAGCCGGACGGGGAAGTACTCGTACTCCATCTGACCGGACAGCGTCGCCTCCAGCTTCTGCCCCAGCCCACCGGGTGCGTAGATGTCCCACTCGTTGCCGGGGACGAAGAGGGGGGCGAAGAAGGGGAAGCCCTGGATGTGGTCCCAGTGCGTGTGCGTGATCAGCAGGTGGCCGCGTAGTGGCTTCTCGCCGGAGGCCAGCAGCGCCTGACCCAGGCCGTGCGCCCCCGTGCCGCAGTCCAGGACGATCAGCGTGCCGTCGTCGGCCCGCACCTCCACACACGCCGTGTTCCCGCCGTAGCGCAACGTCGTCGGCCCCGGCTTGGCCAGCGACCCTCTGGTTCCCCAGAACCGAACACGCATCGTCCGATTATCGCCGGTGCGCCCCTGAAAGCCCGAGGCAGTCCGTCCCGTTTCCAGGAATAATCAGCCCATGCGGTCCACGCGCGTCGGCATCATGGGCGTCAACGGGTACGGCGGCAGCGAACTGCTGCGCCTGTGCGCCGCCCATCCCGCGTTCCAGGTCGTCAAGGCCTACGGCGATTCGACCGTCGGCCAGACGCTCGCCCAGCGCTTCCCCAGCCTGCGCGGCCAGCGTCTGGGCGACGTCACGATCGAGGGCTTCGACCCCGCGGGTCTGGACGGCATCGACCTGCTCTTCGCCTCGCTCCCCACCGGCAAGTCGCGCGAGCCGCTCGCCAGAGTGCCGGCCAGCGTCAAGATCGTCGACGTCGGCGGCGATCACCGCTTCGTGGAGGGTTGGGAGTTCGGCATCTCCGAGCTTCCAGGAGCGCGCGAGCGCATCGCCAGGGCTGGCCGGGTCGCCAACCCCGGGTGTTACTCGGTCGCCACGATCCTCGCCCTGGCGCCGCTCGTGGCGGGCCGGCTGATCGAGACCGAGGGCATCGTCGCCGACGCCAAGAGCGGAATCTCGGGCGCGGGCCGGGGCGGCACAAGCTCATTTGGCTTCTCCGACACCAACGAGGACGTCGTGCCCTACGGCCTGACGCGCCACGCCCACGTGCCCGAGATCAAGGAGGCGCTGACCCGGCTGACGCCCGACCGGAAGAAGGTCACGCTGGCCTTTACGCCCCACCTGATGCCGATGACGCGCGGCCTGATGTCCACCTGCTACGCGCGCCCGGCCAAGAGTGTCACCACCGAAACACTGCTCGACGCCGCGCGCTCCTTCTATGAAGGCGCGCCGTTCGTGCGC
>DASTZM010000769.1:0-3506 GCA_035764305.1 Chloroflexota bacterium
GGCGCGCAGTGTATCGCCGTGTGCCGGCGCTAGGTCTCCTGATGGCCAAACAGGCGCGCCGCGTTCTGTCCGAGCATCGCGCACCGGTCGTCGTCCGGCGCGCCGATCGCCGCGATGCGGAGGAGGCCAACCTCCGGGTACTTGAAGGGCGCGTGCGTGCCCAGCAACAGGCGGCGGGCGCCGAGCAGCTCATAGGCGCGGCGCGAGGCGTTCGCCTCGGGGCCGGGAAGCGCGCTGACGTCAAAGGCGACGTTGTCCTGCGCCGGGAGGTGCCGCACGATCATGTCGATGGTGGTGAGCGGCACGTTGGTCACCAGGAAGCGGGCGTGCGGAAAGCGCGCGGCCGCGAAGGCGATGGGATGCTCGGTCAGGTCGGGCGCGGTGTCCAGATGGTGGCGCTGGCGGGGGTCCTCGAAGCCGCAGGGGATCGAGACGGGCAGTCCGCGCGCTTCGGCCTCGGCGAGTAGCTCGGCGGCGGCGTCGCCCGCCAGGTCGTAGCGGTGATACGTGGGGTAGAGACGCAGCCCGCGCATGCCCCACTCGTCGACGCACTCCGCCAAGTCGTCGCGCCAACCGGCGTATTCCGGATTGAGGGTGGCGAGTGGGATCAGACGATCTCGGTGCGGCGCGACGGCGGCGTGCAGCTCGGCGTTGGCCTCGTGCGCGTCGCGGTAGAAGAGGGCGTGGGTGTGGGCGACGACGGCGCGGTCGATGCCCGCGCGGTCGAGCATGCGCAGCAGCCCCTCCACGGTCGTGGTGTGGAGGCGGCGGAACGGCCAGTGGCCGATGTGGGCGTTGGCGTCGACGATCACGCGCGGCGCCGCTCCCGGCGTTCGAGGAGGCCGCGCAGCGTCTCTCCCCAGATGGGCCGCTTGTCGGCGTCGGGGATGTCTGCGCCGCGCAGCTTGCCGGTCCCCTCGCACATCGAGCCGTCGGTGCCAAACAGCAGGCGCCCCGGACCGACGGCGGCGTACGCGCGCTCGACGAGGCCGGCGTCAACGACGCTGCCGGCGAGGTCGACGTAGACGTTGGCGTGGGGGCGCACCGCTTTGAGGGAGTAGGCCCAGTCGCCACCGCCGCCGACGTGGGCCATGATCAGGGCGGCGTCGGGGAGCCGGCGCGCGAGGTGCGCCACCTCACGCCCGTCCGAGACGTACTGGCCGGGGATCTCCTGGACGCGGCGCTGCACGACGTGCAGCAGCGTGGGGATGCCATAGCGCGCGGCGCGGGCGACGACGGGCTCGACGCGCGGGTCGTCGTAGCGGCACGCGGCGTAGAGCTTCAGCCCCAGGAAGCCGCGCCGCTCGACGCACTCCTCCAGCTCGCGCTCGGCCTCCTCCGGATAGGTGCAGGAGACGAAGCAGTACGGGAGAAAGCGGTCGCGGTGGCGCGCGGTCCAGCCTTCCACGGCGCGGTTGGCGCGCCGAAAGTCGTCCGGCGTGGCGGTGGCGGGGACGCGGTTGTCTCCCCAGAGGCGCGAGACGAGGATGCGCTCGATCCCCAGATGGTCCATCGCATCGAGCAGGCGCGCGCCGCGCGGACCACCGGGGTCGTCGTGCAGGTGGCCGTGACAGTCCCACACCGGCACGTCATCCGGCGCGGCGTCCGGCCACCTCTCGACCATGTGTGGAGGAGGTTACTTGAACTCGCGGAGCAGCTCGTTCATGCGCCGGGCGGCCTGGACGGCGAACTCCTTGGGCTGGATCTTGCCGTCGGTCACGTCCTTCCACATCGGTGTGATGACTTCGTTGACCAGCCGCGTGTTGACCGGGTGGGTGGCGAACGGCGCGCCGAAGGCAATGCTGTCGAGGTGGGCCTGGTGGTTCTTGCCGCTGGGGACCTCGAAGAACGGCTTGCTCTCCGCCACCGCCTTGATGGCGGGGATGACGCTGCCTTCCTTCAGATAGAACTGCTCCTGCGCCTCGCGCCCGCAGAGGTAGTCCATTAGCTTCCAGGCGGCGTCGCGGTCCTTGGTGTCGGTGGTCATGGCGTACGCCTCCCCCGAGAGGAAGGTGGACTTGTTGCCCTTGGGTCCGGTGGGGTAGACAGCCATGTCCCAATCCAGGTCCGGGAAGCCGCGCAGCACCGGGACCGAGAAGCGGCCGGTGGAGAAGTAGGCCACCTTGCCGTTGCCGAACAGGTTATTGATGTTGGTGCCCTGCAGCATCTGGGCGGTGGGGTAGATCTTCTTCGCGCCGAACTGGATGTCGTAGAACCATTCCAGGCCGGCGATCGAGTCGGGTGTGTCCAGGATGGACTTCGTAAAGCCCTTGTCCCAGTAGCCGCCGCCGAACAGCACCGGTGCGACGTGGATGGAGGGGAAGTTGCCCAAGCCGGCCTGGTCGACCGCGCCGTCGCCGTCGGTGTCCTTGGTGAGGCGCCGCGCCCAGTCGGTGAACTGGTCCACCTTCCAGTCCTTGGTGGGGAGCGGGATGCCTTCCTTCTGGAGGATCTTCTTGTTGTAGGACATGGTGTGCGTGTTCACACCGTAGGGGAGCGCGCGCAGCTTATCCGGCCAGCGGAAGGCGTCCATGGCCTGCGGGTAGTAGTCCTTGAGACTGAAGGACTTGTCCTTGGCGATGATGGGGTCCAGCTCGACCCAGACGCCCTTGCCGACGAAGTCCCAGAAGGCGCCGCCGATCCAGGTGACGTTGGGGGCGGTGCCGGCCGCGAGGAGCGTGGCGATCTTGTTGGTGAAGTCGGTCGGCTGCGCCTCGACGGTGAGCTGGACGTCGGGGTATTTGGCGCGGAAGCCGGCCTCCTGCTTCTTCATCCGATCGATCGCCGGCTCGGTGGAGGTGTAGTAGAGGAGCGTGACCTTGCCGGCGACTTTGGCCGGGGTGGCGCCCTGGCCGCCGGCGCCGCACGCCGCCAGGAGGGCAGCGCCGGCTGTGAGGGTGGACGAGGCGAGGACGGCGCGGCGGGTCAGTGGCATGGGCAACCTCCTTCTACGTGCCGCCATTCTATAATGCTCACTAGCAATGTCAAGGGGGGCACCGGTGCCGATCGGCGAGGAGCGAGGGTTGCTTACCAGCAATGACCTCGATCGCACCTCGGATGTGCCGCTCCACCAGCAGCTGAGCCGGCTGCTGGCCGCCCAGATCGCCGCGGGGCGCTACCGGCCGGGGACGGCGATCCCGCCGGAGCGGCAGCTGTGCGCGCTGTACGGCGTGAGCATCACGACGGTGCGCCAGGCGGTGCTGGACCTGGTCGAGCGTGGACTGGTCGAGCGGGGTGTGGGACGCGGGACGTTCGTCCTCGAGCGCCGGCCGGCGGGCTCGCGCGGGCTGCGACTGGGGCTGGTCAGCACGCACGAGCTGGCGATCTCCCAGGAGTCGATGACGCCGATCGTGGCGGCGATGCAGGAAGCGGCCGGCACGGCGGGGGCGAGCCTGACGCACATCCACCAGGACAGTCCGGGACCGATGGCGGGATTTCTGGAGGAGACCGTCCGCCGCCGTGCCGCGGACGGTCTGATTCTGTTCACACACCAGCCGCTCCACCGG
>DASTZM010000770.1:0-2551 GCA_035764305.1 Chloroflexota bacterium
TGACGGCCACCCGTGGCCACGATTGCATACACGCTGATGTTCTCCGAAGCGCCAAATCTTATCAGGAGCGATACTCTGCGCGTGGCGTCGTCGGGCGGTCCATACGTCAAGTGGCTGGAGGAAGAGGAGGACGCGCCGGACGGCGCGCGGCGCGTCCGCGCCGCCTGGCTCGTCCGCAACCTGCTTGACCATCTTGGCGAGCGCCAGGAGCTGCTTGCGTACCTCGGACAACGCCCCCGCGTGACACCCGTGCTGAAAGAAGAGGTGGCAGCCCTCTACCCCGAGATAGACGTCGATTGGGCGGCCATCGAGCGCGCGCTCTCCGCCGATCCAGGCCGCATCAACGTGTCGGCGCTCTCAGACGACGAGCTTGCACTGACGCTGCGCGAACTGGCGCAGGAGCGCGGCTTGTCATTGATGGATCTCGCGCTCCGATTGGGGTATGGCCAGCGCCAGATCCTGCCCGAGGTAGTCCGCCTGCTCGAGAATGTCGGGAACGTGGCGCGCTTTGAGCGCACGTCCGGCAGCGTCTTCGACTACCTGGTCGAGAAGCACCTCGACTACGCCTTCGTGGTCTACAAGGCGCGCCTGTTCTTCGAGGGCGACGAGGCGCGTCTGGCCGATGTGGTGCGCGACGAGCCAAAGGGGTTCAGCGACGCCGCGTGGCGCGCCCGGCGCGAGTACTGGCGCGGTCAGCTGGAAGCCTACCGCGCCGCGAAGCGTGCGCCCGAGTAGATCCGGCCCAGCGCCGGACGGTCCGGTCTAGGCCGCTGCCGAGCCGCTGGTCTTGCTTGCCGACCCGCCGGTGCCACCCGACGTGCGACCCGCGCCACCGGAACTGCCCGTGCTGCCAGTCGAGGCACCCGCGCCCGTTCCACTCGCCGTGGCGCTGCCCTCGCCAATGGCGGGGGTCACTGCGGTCTGGATCCGCTCTGCCTTCTCCACCGCGCTCTCGCGCGTACGCTCCCACGCCTGCCGCAGCTCACCGCGCGTCTCGTCGAGCACGGCGCGCACCTCGGTCATCAGGTTCGTCAGACGGTCCTGCGTATCGTTGAACTGCGTCTGCATGTCGCTGTCCCGGAAGTACCGTGACCCGTACGCCGCGCCACCGATGGCACCCAAGACCATGCCCATGAGAAAGCCGAACATCGCCACCTCCCAAGCCGGCAGAGCCGGTTACTGAAGAGTTTTCCGGAGAAACCGTGCGGCAACGCTGCACGATCCATACCAGTGTAGCCCGACCCGTCCACAGAGAAGACCAACCGATACACTTTTCCCCAACATGGCCGACATAACGCTGCGCGCGCAGGTGCGCACGCTCAAGGGAAAGAAGGTCGGTGCGCTGCGCCGCCAGGGGATCATCCCCGCCAACATCTACGGGCGCGGGATCGAGTCGCTCCCCATCCAGGTAGACGTGCGCGCCTTCCGTGATGCGCTTGCTCAGGCGGGCAGCTCTACCGTCGTCGACGTCCACATCTCGGACGACGGGCACGCCGACGGCAAGAGCCATCCTGTGCTGATCGAAAACGTCTCGACCCATCCGGCGACCGGCAAAGTGCTGCACATCGACCTCCGACAGGTTGACCTCAACCGTCCTGTGCGCGCTCACGTGCCTCTCGTGCTGATCGGCGAGTCGCCGGCGGTGAAGAATGAGGGCGCCGTCCTGATGCACCCCATGGACACGATCGAGGTGGAGGCGCTCCCCCGCGCGCTGCCCCACGAGATCCAGGTGGACGTGTCGACGCTCGCCGAGGTTGATCAACAGATCACGCTGGGCGACTTGCGCCTGCCCGAGGGCGTGACCGTCGAGGGCGACCCGACGTCGGTCGTCGCGCAGGTCATCGCCAGCAAGATGGAGCAGGAAGTCGCCGCCGAAGAGGCCGAAGCCGCTGCGGAAGCCGCCGAGACCGCTGAGGCTGCCGAGGAGGGTGAAGCGCCCGAGGGTGGCGAGGCTGCGGAGGGCGACTCAGAGAAGGAAGGCGAGTAGCCGATAGACCGCGTCGCGGAGCGCGCGGGGAAGATCCGCGCGCTCTTCACCCAGGAGTTCGGCAGTGAGCCGGACGTCGTGGCGCGTGCCCCCGGCCGCGTCAACCTGATCGGCGAGCACACCGACTACAACGACGGCTTCGTTTTCCCCGTCGCCATCGACCGCGACGTCTTCGTCGCCGCACGCGCGACACAGGACGATCGCGCGCAGCTCTACGCCGCCAACTTCCGGCGCCGGACCGAGTTCCCGCTGGCCGATGTGCGTCACCACCCGGCCGAGCGCTGGAGTCACTACGAACGCGGCGTCGTGGTCATGCTCCAGCGCGACGGCTATCGGTTGGGCGGCTTCCAGGCAGCGATCGAGGGCGATGTGCCATCGGGCGCGGGCCTGTCTTCGTCCGCCGCCGTAGAGGTCTCCACCGCGACCGCGCTCAAGGGGCTCTTCTCGCTCGACCTCGACCCGGTCAAGACAGCGGTGCTTTGCCAGCGCGCCGAGAACCAGTTCGTCGGCGTCAACAGCGGCATCATGGACCAGTTCATTTCGGCGCTCGGCCGGCGCGACGCC
>DASTZM010000771.1:0-3149 GCA_035764305.1 Chloroflexota bacterium
TGCTGTGACCGCGGACTACGACCGGCTGGACGCGCGCCCGGGCATCACGCAGTCCTTCATCCGCGCCGGCGTCATAAAGGAAGGCGAGGGGCTGCGCCCCACCGGCGCGGCCGCGGCGGCCGTCGCCGCAGCGAGCGTCGCGGTGCTGGCCCTCGCTGGATCGGGCGTCGCGGCGGCGCTGGCGCCGCGCTTCGAGCAGGCCCTGGCCGAGGCGGGCCGGTACTTCATCCCCGGCGGTGAGCACCTGGGCGCGTACGGCGGACAGCAGCTGGTGATGGTGGCGGCGTGGCTGCTCAGCTGGGCCGTCCTGCACGCCCGCTGGCGGCGCCGGCAGGTCAGCCTGACCGCGACGACGGTGGTACTGGTCGCGTGCCTGGTGGCGGGGACGCTGCTCCTGTGGCCGCCACTCCTGCGCGCGCTGCCCGCGCTCTGGGGCTGAGAATCAGAAAGGGCGGTCGCCACGTGGCGACCGCCCTTTCTGGTGTCCGCTGACGCGGAGCGCGTCTTAGCCGACCGGCTGGACGTTGACGGCGCGCTCACCGCGGCCGCGGCTGTCCTGCGTCTTCTCGTAGCTCACGGTCTGCCCCTCGTTCAGGTTGTCGAACGGGGTGCTGCCGACGACGCCGGTGGCGTGGAAGAAGACTTCCTGGCCGTTCTCGGCCTTGATGAAGCCGAAGCCGCGGTCACGGACGATGCGAACGATGGAACCCTGCATGTGTGTCTGCCTGTGCCTTTCTGTGTGCGCCACGGTCTCCCGTGAGCGCGGTATGGATCCGACAGCCCGAGCGCGCCTGTTTCTTCCCGGGAGCGGACCCTCTGCCGAAGGCCAGGACCTGCGTGGGAGCAAAGTGCGTCTGTGCTGCGGGAAAAGACTAACAGAGTATTCACGAAGCCCAAGTCGGTAGCGCGGGAGTACTCCGCCGCCGGTACCGAGTAGGTCGCACGAGGCGCGGCGCGTCAGAGAACAGGCCGAGCGGGCCGCGTAAGCGGTCGCGTCTACGCCAACGCTGACGGTGCGCCCTACGCGGCGAGGGCGTGGGTGTGTGTGCGTCCCTCGAGCGTGGTGAGGAGGCGGTCGATGTCGAACGGCTTGCCGACACAGCCGTCGGCGTTGACCAGGCGACACCGCTCGGCGACCTGGTGGGATGCGGTGAGCAGGATGATCGGTGCGGGTGCGCTGCCGCGCTCGCGGTAGCGCCGCGCGAACTCCTCGCCGCCGCAGCGGGGCATCGTGAAGTCGAGCAGGATCGCGTCGGGCTCCTTCTTCTGCCCACCGAGTAGCTCGAGCGCCGCGAGACCATCGATCGCGACGTCGACTTCGTAGCCCTCGTCCTCGAGCAGCTCGGCGAGGAACCGCCGAATGTCGGGATCGTCGTCGACGACGAGCACCCGCTTGGCAGCCGTCATCGAGTCACCGCGACCGATACCCAGCGGACGTACGCAAGAAGCCGGCCAGATGACGCGCTCGCGACTCATGCCTCGCTGGCGTCATGTGCTCAGGATCCTCACAAGTGGGCCGGCGCGGCGTACGCAGAGAATCGTGAACGCGACGGCAGGCGCAGAGAGTAGCAGGAGCGCGACGAACGGCCAGGACGGCAGCCCGCCGTCAACCGGCGCGCGGTCCACTGCGGGGACCCGCCCGCCGGACGCAGCGGGCGCGACCGGCGGTTGGGCAGCCTGGGGCGTGGGCCGAAGCGTCAGCGGGAGCGGCTCGGGGACCGTCCGCTGCGCGGCCGAAAGGTCGGCCGAGTCGGGCAGCGCCGGCGGCGCCTCCGCGGCGATCTGCTTGCGCGCGTCCTCCGTCGTCAGCGTGCCGCCACTGGCGACGGATGTGGTCGTGTTCGAAGGAGCGGTGGTCACGCTGGTGACGCCCGACTGTGCGCCCGGTGGCGCTGTGTCGCTGGCCTGCGTGCTGCTCCCTTGCGAGGTCGTCGACTGGGCCGCGCTTCCGGACGTTGGGTCCGGCGCCGTCGCGCGCGGCTGCGCGGTGGGCGCCGGCGCCACGGGTGCGGGAGCCTGCACGACCGGCGCCGGCGCCTTGGCCGGCCCCTTCACCTTGCCCTTACTGTCGGCGTGCGCCGCCGCGGGGGTGAACGTCAGCAGTAGCGCCGCCGCCAGGAGGACCGCGCGGAGAGGCGTGTGCATCTCGGCCTTTCCTCTCTCAACGCGACCGGCCTGCCGCCGTTCGCCCGCAACCGTGTGACGTGGCGGCGCGTCACCGTGTCTTAAGCGGACTGCAACGCGGGCTTGGTCGCACGCACGAAGGCGCTGACCAGCCGGCCACCCGCGGCCGTGAAGCCGTCGAACGCCGCGCGCTGCCCATCGTCGCTCGGGCCGCAGCAGCTGCCGCCGTCGTCGGAAGAAGCGAACAGCGCTTCCGCGTCGTAGACGCGCGTCACCTGCACGCCCACGTCGCCGAAGCCCGCGGCCGTCAGCAGGTCGCGGTACGTCCCCTCCTCCAGCGCGCCGCCGATGCAGCCCGCCCACAGCTCCATGCTGCGGCGCAGGTCGGGCGGCAGCGTGCCCTGCACGACCACGTCCGAGACGGCGAAGCGCCCGCCCGGCTTCAACACGCGGAACGCCTCCCGCAGCACCTGTCCCTTGTCGCTCGAAAGATTGATCACGCAGTTGGAGATCACGACGTCCACGGTGTTGTCCGGCAGGGGAATCGCCTCGATCTCGCCCTTGAGGAACTCGACGTTCGTCGCGCCGCGCTCGGCGGCGTTGCGTCGCGCCAGCTCGAGCATCTCGTCCGTCATATCAAGCCCGTAGGCGAAGCCCGTAGGGCCAACGCGGCGCGCCGAGAGGAGCACGTCGATCCCTCCACCTGAGCCGAGGTCCAGCACCTTCTCGCCCTCATGCAGATCGATCAGCGCCGTCGGGTTCCCGCAGCCGCGGCTGGCCAGAACCGCCCCCTCCGGTAGCTCGCCGACCTGCGTCGCGTCGTACAGGTTGCCTGTGATCGGGTCGGGATCGTCCAGCGCCTGCTCGGGGCTCTCGCAGCACGACGAGCTGCACGACTCGCCGCCTGCCTGGACGGTCTCGGCAACGCGCGCGGCGATTGAGCCGTAACGGGCGCGCACCTGGTCGCGCAGGTCGTTGGGGTCAGACGGGGTCTCGGTGCGGGTCTGGGTGGTCATGGTGGGCGC
>DASTZM010000772.1:0-6050 GCA_035764305.1 Chloroflexota bacterium
TCGGCGATACGACGCCCGGCGGCGGCTCCCGGGCGTCGAACCCGCGACAGGTCGAGGGCGTCGTGCCGGCTCAGGCCGCCAGGACCGATGCGGGGCGCGAGCGCGGCGCTATCATGCGGCCGCCCCCAACCGCCCGCCGCACTGAGGAGCGCCACCCATGTTCCCGATCGGTGACGAGAACGAGCCCGGCCACGGACCGGCGATCGTGACGCTGGCCTTCATCGCGATCAACGTGCTCGTCTTCCTGGTGCTCCAGGGCGCGGGGAGCGCGTCCGGCGAGGAGTTCACCTACGGCTACAGCGCGGTGCCGCTGGAGATCACCACCGGGCGGGACCTGACGACCCCGCAGCCGATCGAGATCGACGGCCAGACCTACGGCGTGCCGCAGGAGCCGGGCCCCGACCCGATCTGGCTGACCCTCATCACCAGCATGTTCATGCACGGCGGTTGGCTGCACCTCGCTGGCAACATGCTCTTCCTGTGGGTCTTCGGCGACAACGTCGAGCACCGCGTGGGTGCCATCCGGTACGTCATCTTCTATCTCGTGGCGGGCGTCATCGGCTCGCTGGCGCAGATCGCGATCAACACCGATTCGCCGATCCCCACGCTCGGCGCATCGGGCGCCATCTCGGGGGTCCTGGGCGCCTACCTGGTCATGTTCCCGGGGAACCGGGTCACCGTCTTCCTGTTCCGCATCGTGACCCAGGTCCCGGCGCTGGTGGCCATCGGCCTGTGGGCGGCGTTCCAGTTCATCAACGGCATCGGCGCCTTCGCGGTGACCGAGGAGACGGCCGGCGGCGTGGCCTACATGGCGCACATCGGCGGCTTCGTGGCCGGGCTCGCGGCTGGCTTCCTGTTCCGGACGATGGGCGGCGGGGGTCCCTCGCGGCGCGACGGGGAGGCGCGCTCGGCCTTCGGGTGAGCGGCGCCGTGGCGGCTCGCGATCGGGGGCAGCCGGACGGCGGCCTGTTCGGGCCGGGAAGCATGGCCTGGCGGGTCGACCGCGAGGTCCTGGTCCTGGGCGGCGGGACGTGCGCCCTGCTGCTTCAGCTGGCGCATCCGGCGGTCGCGGCCGGGGTTGCGCAGCACTCGACCTTCCGTGACGAGCCGTTCGCCCGCCTGCGGCGCACGCTGGCCGCCACGTTGGCCGTCGTCTTCGGCACCACGCCACGCGCCGAGCGGGCGCTGACGCGCATCGACGCCATCCACGGCGCTGTCCGTGGCACGGTGCCGGAGAGCGGCGAGCCGTACGAGGCGCGCGACCCGCGGCTGCTGCTGTGGGTCCACGCCACGCTGGTCGACACCGCGCTGCGCATCTACGACCGCTTCGTGTCCCCGCTCGACGCCGCGGCGGCGCAGACGTACCACGCCGAGGCCCGCCGAATCGCGGTCCGCCTCGGGGTGCCGGAGGGGGTCGTGCCCGCGACGCTGCCCGAGCTGCGGGCGTTCATGGCCGGCATGGTGGCCAGCGGCGAGGTGCGCGTCTCGCCGACCGCCATGCGGCTGCGCGAGGCGGTCCGCTACCCGACGCGCGTCCCGCCGCGCTTCGTCTGGGACATCGCCCACCTGGCGAGCGACTCGGTCATGCATCCGGAGCTGCGGCGTCAGTACGGCATTCCGTGGTCGGCGAGCCGCGAGGCGGGGATGCGTCGCATCGCGGCCGTATCGCGCCGCCTGCTGCCCCTGGTGCCCGGGCCGCTGCGCCACCTCCCCCAGGCACGTGCCGCGGAGCGCCGGCTCGGCCGCTGACCATCGGGCGCGCTATCATCACCGCGCCCCGACCGCCCAGCCCCGTGCACCAGGTCGCGCCCCCCTCGGGGACGAGCGCGACGGAGGATTGCTTGACCCGATACGCGACCCTGGCCCTTGCCGCCGCCGTCGCCACGTTCGTGCTCATCAGTGCCGGCGGGCTCGTGCGTGCGACGGACTCCGGGCTCGCCTGTCCCGATTGGCCGGGCTGCTTCGCCTTCAACGACTGGATCCCGGCCGCCGAGCTGCAGCCGTGGATCGAGCACACGCATCGGCTCATCGCGGCGCTCGCCGTGGGACCGCTGGTCGGCATCGTCGGTATCTGGACCCTGGTCGCCCCCGAGCGGCGGCGCGACCGGCCGCTCCTCGCCGCCGCGGTCGTCGCCGGCGTGCTGGTGATCGTCCAGTCGATCCTCGGCCGGATGGTGGTCATGGAGGGCCTGCGCGCCGAGCTGGTCACGCTGCACCTGGGCATGGCGCTCACCGTCTTCGCCGCCACCATCTTCATCGCCGAGCGTGCCGCCCACGGGCCGATGCCCGCCGGCGTCGCCGATCGGTCCCTGCTGCGGCTGGCGGGCGTCGCGGCAGCGGCGGTGCTGGCCCAGATGCTCCTGGGCTCGTGGGTCACCGGCCACCATGCCGGGCTCGCGTTCGCCGACTTTCCGCTCATGAACGGGCAGCTCGTGCCTCAGCTGGTGGTCAGCGAGCAGGCGGTCCAGTTCGCGCATCGCGTGCTGGCGGCGATCGTCCTGATCCTCGTCCTCGTCACGTGGTGGCGCGTCCGTCGCGAGGTCGCCTCGGCGCTGCCGCGCCGGCTCGCGTGGATCGCGGCGCTGCTCATCGTCGTCCAGGTCGCGCTCGGCGCGGCGAACGTCTGGTCGCAGCTGTCGGCGTGGTTCGTGGTGCCGCACCTCGCGGTCGGCGCGGCCCTGTGGGGGATCTCGACGTGGCTGTACCTCGCCCTGCGGCGGGTGCGGTCCTCCGAGCTGCGCGCCACCGCGGCGCGGCGCGCCGCCGACGGACCGGCGACCGCGGCCGACACGCTGCGCGCCTACGTGGCGCTCACCAAGCCGCGCATCATCGAGCTGCTCCTGGTGACCACCATCCCGACCATGGTGCTGGCTCAGGGTGGGCTCCCATCGGTCTGGCTGATGCTGGCGGTCGTGCTGGGCGGGACGATGGCGGCCGGCGGCGCCAACGCCATCAACCAGGTCATCGACCGCGACATCGACCATGTCATGCGCCGCACGCGACACCGACCCCTGCCGCGGCACGCCATCAGCCCCCGCGCCGCGCTCGGCTTCGGCATCGCCCTGAGCGCCGCCTCGTTCGCGTTCCTGGCGCTGACGGTGAACGTGCTCGCCGCGCTGCTGGCCCTCTCGGCGATCGCCTTCTACGTGTTCGTCTACACGCTGTGGCTCAAGCGCAGCACGCCACAGAACATCGTGATCGGCGGCGCCGCGGGCTGTGTGCCGGTGCTGGTGGCGTGGGCCGCGGTGACGGGGCGCGTCGAGGTGCCGGCGCTGATCCTGTTCGCCATCGTCTTCTACTGGACTCCGCCGCACTTCTGGGCGCTCGCGCTGCGCTACCGCGGCGACTACGCGGCCGCCAACGTGCCGATGCTGCCGGTCGTGCGCGGGGAGGCGGAGACGGCACGCCAGATCGTCCTCTACACGCTGCTGCTGGTCGCCGCCAGCCTGCTGCTCCTGCCGGTGGCCGGGATGGGCTGGATCTACCTCGTCGCCGCCGTCGGGCTGGGAACGCTGTTCGTGGTGCATGCCCTCCGCATCCGGCGCGACTCGGGCAGCGGCCGCGCGGCGATCACCCTCTTCCGCTTCAGCATCAGCTACCTGACCCTCCTCTTCGCCGCGGTCGCAGCGGATACGCTCATTCGGTTGCCGATCTCCTAGGGACCGGCATCGGCGGCACCATGCGGTGCGCCACACGCACGAACCGGCGAACGGCGGCGCCGGACCTGGTCTTCCTCCGCCACCCCGTGCGTCCGACGCACCGTTCAGCGGAGGACGGGGTCGCGCCTCTCCCATCCGTGCGCCCCACGCACGGGCGGGCTCCTGCTCCTTCCGTTCGTGCGTCCGACGCACGCCAGCAGACCGGCGGCTCTACGCGGTGCGCCACACGCACGAACCGGCGAACCGCGGCGCCGGACCGCGTCTTCCTCCGCCACCCCGTGCGTCCGACGCACCGTTCAGCGCAGGACAGGGGTCCCGCCTCTCCCATTCGTGCGCCCCACGCACGGGCGGGCTCCTGCTCCTTCCATTCGTGCGTCCGACGCACACGGCGCGAACGGCCGCCCGGACGGTTCGACCGTCAGCGGCCCTGGGCGTCGAGTCGGGCGTCGAGGCGCGCCGTGCGTCGGTCCTCGTGGCGGACCCACATCGCGACCACCACCGCCATGCCGAGCAGGAAGGCGATGTCACCGACGACCCACATCAGGATTCCGCCCAGCGCCTGGTCGTCGATCGGCGAGGGGCCCCACGCGCGCTGACTGCTCAGGTAGTGCGGGTAGAGGACCGAGCCCGCGCCCATGATCGCCACCCCCAGGAACGAGTTCTGTGGCATGGCCAGGAAGAGGTAGAAGAGGCGCACCGGGTGGGGGAGGCGCCACGGAGACGGATCGGCTCCCACGACCGGCCACCAGAACAGCAGCGCGGCGCCCAGGAAGGTGGCGTGCTGGAGGTAGTGGAGCGCCTCGTTCTCCAGGGCCTGGTCGTAGAGGGTCGAGAAGTGCCAGCCCCAGTTCACGGCCGCGAAGAGGAGCCAGGCCACCAGCGGGAAGGCGAGCACCTTCAGGGGCAACGAATGCAGCATCCCGAGCAGCGCCCGGCGCTGGCGGGAGCGGGCGGCGCGCAGCAGGAGCGTGATCGGCGCGCCGGCGAGGAGCAGCGGTGCCGCCACCATCTCGAGGAGGAGGTGCTGGACCATGTGGACGCTGAACAGTTGGCCCTCGTAGGCCTCGACCGGGGAGACGAGCGCCAGCGCGATCGCGGCCAGCCCCAGCATGAACGCCGCTTCGCGCCACGCCCGCGGCGGATTGGCCGGGTGGCGCGCCGCGACGGACCGTGCCAGGAGCCGATAGCCGAGCGCGGCGAGCAGGATCCCGCCGATCGGCAGCGGATCGAGCCGCCACTCGAGCAGGACGCCCGGGAACGAGGGAGCTGCGGTGACCGCACCGTGAGCGAGCGCCACGCCGGGCACGCCGAGCGCCACCAGGGACGGCAGGAGGCGGCCGAGGCGACGCATGGGCGCCATTCTGGCGCGCGCCGCGACCGACGGCGAATCGACGGCCGGGACCGGCGGAACCGATGCCGTGGCGGCCGCGTCCAACGCGCCATGAGAAGCAGCACCCGAGCCCGCACGGCGCTCGTCCTGGCCGGCACGACGACCCTCCTCCTTGCCGCCTGCACGGGCTCCGGGCCCGGCGGGAGTGGCGGAACCCCCGGACCGTCGGGCGGCGGCGGCGGCATCGCGCATCCCACCGGCGCCACCGAGCTCGTGTTCAGCATTTCCTACGAAGGTGGGCTGCTGCCCGTCGAGGCGGTCTTCAGCCAGGTGCCGATGCTCACGGTCGCCGGCGACGGGCGGGTGATCGCCCCCGGGGCGCAGATCGAGATCTATCCGGGGCCCGCCCTGCCCTCGGTCCAGACGCGACGCATGAGCGAGACCGGCGTGCAGCTGCTCCTCGAGCGCCTCGCCTCGACCGGCTTCTTCGCCGAGAGCGCCACCTTCACCGAGGAGTCGCTCGCCATCGACGCGCCGCTGACCGTCTTCACCCTGCACGCCGATGGTCGTGAGGTGGTGGTCAAGATCGGCGCCCTGGGCATGTACCGCACCGAGGCCGAGATGCCGCCCAACATGACCGCGCGCGAGAAGCAGGCGCACCTCGCCCTCGCGCCGCTCATGGACGAGCTGACGGTGATCGACCAGATGATCCCCGCCTCGGCGTGGGAAGAGACCGAGTGGCACGCCCATGTCGCCGAGTCGCTCCGCCTGCTGGTCAGCAACCGGGACGGCGAGCCGGCGGACCCGGCCATGCCGGCGCAGGACGTTCCGTGGCCGGTCGACGGCGACCCGGCGACCTTTGGCGAGCCGTACCCGGCGCTCGAGGGCGCGCGCTGCGGCGTCGTCACCGGGGAGGAGGCGTCCACCTGGTACGAGACCCTCGGCCAGGCGAACCAGCTGTCCCGCTTCACCGCCGGGGAGCATCGCTACCAGGTCACCGTGCGACCGGTCCTGCCGGGCGAGCCGGCCACCTGCGTCGTGGGTCAGCCTGCCGGCTGACC
>DASTZM010000773.1:0-4190 GCA_035764305.1 Chloroflexota bacterium
CCCGTGCGCCGAGCCGCTGCGCGCGGCGCTGAGCGCGGTGCTCTACGACGCGCCGGGCGGCCGCCCCCTCGCGACGACGAACACGACGTCGGTGACGCTTGTGCCGGGGGAGACGCAGCCGGCGCGCGTCTCGGCCGAGTCGCGCCGCGACCGGCTGAGCGCCGAGCGTGCCGAGCAGGGCATGCCCCCGCTCCCCATGGCGCCGCAGGCGTCGCCCACGCCGCCGAAGCCGCCCATCGTGGCGGGGTGGGTCGCGCCGCTGCTCAGCGCCGGGCCGCCGCCTCCCGAAGGGCAGCGTGAGGAGCGTCAGTTCCCCTTCGACCTCGGGTTCGAGTTCGAGGCTGGCGCCGGCGCAGCGCGTCCCGCACCGACGCCGCCCGCGGAGGTGTGCCTGGACGTGGCGGCTCGGGGCTGCCTGCACGTCGACCCGCGCCTGCGCCAGACGGTGGAGGTGCTCCGTGGCGTGGAGATGGGAGCGTCACTGCTCGCCGAAGCGGCTGACTTCGGCGTCACGGTGCGCCGCGCCGCACTGTTCGGCAACCTGGGGCAGTACGAGAATCGCTCGCGCACGATCACCATCGCCGCGTCGCTGGACGAGCTGAGCGACTGGGAGCGCGCGGCGGTGCTGGCGCACGAGCTGCAGCACGTGCACGACCACCTGCGCGGGCTGCTGCCGACCTCGACCCAGAGCGAGTGCGTGGCACGCGAGCGCGCGGCGTTCGGGCGCGAGGCGCGCTTCTGGCGCGAGCTGTGGCAGGGGCAGCTCCCCGATGCGCGCGACTCGGTGCAGGACTCGCTCAACCGCAGCGTGAGCGAGGCCGAGGACGACCCGCAGGCCTACGCGCGCTCGCTGGCGCGCCTCTACCGGCATCAGTGCGATCGGTAGACCGCTGCACCGGTTCCACCCCGGGCTTACGGGCCAGCCGCGGATGTAACGGCACTCCTACGGGCGCGTAACGAACAAGAAAAGGCAGTTGACGTTTCGGTACATTGACAGTAGGCTTGGCGGAGTATCGCGGTGTTCATCGACGCACTGCGCGAGACCGAGTCCGACTTTGGCCCGGTCTCGCTTCCCTCGACTTCCTTTTCCCAGGTAAGCCCAGCGGCGGGAACCGCACCACACGCGCCACATGCACCGGTCGCGCCCTCCGCGCCGGCGGCGGATGAGCAGCTGCTGCGGGCGCTGATCGACATCCTGCCCGGCGCCGTCTACCGCGCGCGCAACGCCGGCTTTCCAGACCGCCTGGGGCCCTGGCCGCTGGTCTTCGCCAGCCCCCAGACGGCCGACCTGGCGGGGCGCACCTCGGAAGACCTGCTGCACGACACGGAGGGGTTCCGGCGCCTGATCCACCCGCATGACGCCGAGGCGTACTGGAGCGGGCTGGAGGAGTGCCTGGTGGCGGGCACACCCTTCCGCGCCAGCTTCCGCCTGGTGCACCCCGACGGCAGCGAGCGCTGGGTGTGGGAGGAGAGCCGCGGGGTCTACGACACCGACGGGCACATCCTGGGCATCCAGGGGTTCCTGGCGGACGTGACCGAGCGCCGCAAGACCGAAGCCGAGCGATCGGGCGAGGCGCGCATGGCCGGCGTGCGCGTCGCGGCGCGGACGTTCGAGCACGAGCTGCGCAACGTGCTGGCGGTGACGTGCGGCTACGCCGAGATGCTCGCCGGCGACGGGACGCTGCCCGAGGCGCAGCGCCGCCGCGCGTCGAGGGCCGCGGCGAGCGCGCACGAGGCGGCGCAGATCATCCGCCAGCTGGTGGACGTGGCGACGTCGGAAGAGATCGACTGGGGCGCGCACGGGCACACGCTGCGCGTGCGCGGGTAACAACCGAGCAGGCGCGCAGCGAACAACCGAGCACTTGCGCAGCAAGAGCGCAGGGCGGTAGGGGGCAGGCTGCGGGGAGCGCGGGGCGGTAGGGGGCGGGGCTCGGCGACCCTACTCCTGCTCCTTGGCGGGGGGAACGGGCGGCTGGCGGAGCGCCTCGGCGGGGCCCCAGGGGGCCATGGCGACGGTGGCGTAGGGGTTGAAGACCTGGTCGTTGGTGCGCTCGGCGAAGCGCCACATCTTGCGCACCAGGTCGCGCGCGACCTGGCGGTGCTCGGCGTTGCCCATCCGCGACGCGGGTGTCCCCGCCTCGGCCGCCAGCAGGTTGGTCGTCTCGTGGGGATCGGCGCGCAGGTCGTACAGCTCGTCGAAGTCGAAGCCGTTGTAGACGTACTTCCACTCCTTGGTCTGCACGATGCGCTGCGTGTAGTACAGCTCCACGCCGTTGAGCTGCGAGTAGAAGGCGTCCGGCCAGTCCTCGGGCCGCTCGCCGCGCAGGAAAGGGAGCATGCTCCGCCCCGTGACGTGCGTGTCGGCGGGCTGCTCGGCCCCTACCAGCTCGAGCATGGTGGGATGGATGTCGGCCAGGCTGACGAACGAGTCTTCGGTTCGCCCGGGGTTGGCGATGCCGGGCCCCGAGACGATGCAGGGCACGTTGTACGCCTCGCGGAAGGAGGGGACGCCCTTGCAGTACAGGCTGTGGGCGGCGGCGTAGTCGCCGTGATCGGAGAGGCGCAGCACGAGCGTGTCCTCGCGCCGGCCGGAGCTGTCGAGCACGTCGAGCAGCAGCCCGAGGTAGGTGTCCTCCATCTCGCAGTAGGCGTAGTAGTGGGCCACCGCCTCGCGGTGCTCGTCCTCGGAGAGCTGGTCCCAGTACTGGCGACGCATGCGCTGATAGATGCGCGGCTTGTCGGCCATCGTGTCGTGGAAGCTGACCGGCAGCTCCACCTGGGTGGGGTCGTAGCGCTTCACAAACGTCTCCGGGACGCCGTACGGGTCGTGCGGCCCCACCGGGCCGACGTACAGGCACCACGGCTGGTCGGACGGCTGCTTGACCAGCTTCTCGAGCGCGCCGAGGCCGGTCGAGACGACGCGCCAGTCGTTGCCCTGGTCGTAGCCCAGGGGCGTCTGCGCGGGGACGGTGCGGTAGAGCGTGTAGTCACCCCACCCCGGACGGCGCACCAGGCCGCGCGGGCGCGGCGCGTCGGAGGGCGCGTCGGGCGCCATGGTGAGCCAGCGCTCGCGGTCGCGCACGCCCTCCACGCGCGAGCGGCGCTGGCCGGTGACGAGCAGCTCCTCCCAGCCGCGGTCGCCGGGGTCTTCCTCGGCGGAGACGTGCCACTTGCCCGAGTACTGCATGCGGTAGCCCGCCTCCTTCATCGCCTCCGACCACATGGGGATCGGGCGGCCACCGGGCTGGCGCAGCGCGGTGTTGATCGCGGTGGGGTTGGAGACGTTGTTGAAGATGCCGTGGATGGAGGGGTAGACGCCGGTCATCAGCGTGGCGCGCGACGGGCAGCAGTGCGGGCTGGGGCAGTACATCGATGTGAACGTGACGCCTTCTTTGGCCAAGCGGTCGGCGTTGGGGGTGCGCGCCGGGTGGTCGGGGCGCATGACGTCGGCCTGCTCCTGATCGGTCATGAAGATGAGCACGTTGGGGCGGGTATCTGAAGGCATGGCGCCAGTGTGCCAGTCGGCAAAGCGGTCGTATCATCGGTCTCCAAGGAGAAGTGATGACTACGCGGCGGCGGTTGCTGGAAGGCGGATTGGCGGGAGGCGCGTTGGTGGCGCTGGCGGCGTGCGGCGGGCAGGCGCAGGAAAGCGGCGGGGCGGCGCCGGCGGCGCAGCTCAAGGCGGGCAGCACACTTGTCTACTGGAACGACATGGGCGGCCTGTACCCCGGCATCATGACCGAGTGGGCGACGCGCTTCGAGGCAAAGACGAAGGTCAAGGTCGAGGCGACGGGGGGCGTCGCCGACTATGGCAACAAGCTGGTCGGGTCGTTCGCTGCGGGGTCGGCGCCGGACATCTTCCGCTACCTGCAAGAGAACATCCCCATGCCCACGGCGGTCGAGCGCAACATGCTGCTGAAGCTCGATCAGTACGTGAAGCGTGACAAGTACGACCTGACGGACTTCCGCAAGGACTCGATCGAGCTGTACCGCTGGAAGGGGGTGCTGTACGCGCTGCCGCGCGACTACGGCCTGCAGCTGATCTTCTACAACACCGACATCTTTCAGAAGGAAGGGCTGGCGCCCATCCCGGCGGACTGGAACGACAAGACGTGGACGTTCCAGAAGTTCCAGGAGTACGCGGTGCGCCTGGCCAAGCCCGACCGCTACGCGACGTTCGTGCCGCGCGG
>DASTZM010000774.1:0-2511 GCA_035764305.1 Chloroflexota bacterium
GCAACGGCCGCCGCGGCCGCCGCGGCCGCGTCCGGCGACACGCCCGCGCGCCGCGCGCGAGACTGGCACCGCCTCGCGCGCGACGTCGCGCTGCCCCTCGCGGGGATTCTGGTTGCCCTCCTGCTCTGGTGGGTCTGCACCACCCTGCTCGCGCCGCGGGGCAGCTTCCTGAGCCGCTTCGCCCCCGACCGCGCCGCGAACGCCCTGGTGCGCCTGCTCTCCACGGGCCAGCTGTGGCCCCACCTCGTCACCAGCCTGCGCCGCGTCTTCGTCGGCCTCGCGATCAGCGCCGCCATCGGCGTGCCGCTCGGGCTCGCGGTGGGCAGCCTCCCGCTCTTCGCGCGCGCCACCGGGCCCACCTTCCAGTTCATCCGCATGGTCTCGCCCCTCTCGTGGACGCCGCTCGCCATCATCCTGCTCGGCGTCGGCGACCGTCCCGTCTACTTCCTGATCGCCGTCGGCTGCGTCTGGCCCGTTGCGCTCAATACCGCCGCCGGCGTCGCCGCGCTCGATCCGCGCTGGCTCACACTCGCCCGCAGCCTCGACGCCACTCGCTGGGAGACGCTCCTCACCATCGTCTGGCCCGGCATCCGCGCCCACGTCCTCACCGGCCTGCGCCTCGCGGTGGGGCTGGCCTGGATCATCCTCGTGCCGGCCGAGATGCTCGGCGTCAACTCGGGCCTGGGCTACTTCGCGCTCAACACGCGCGACCGCCTGGCCTACGACGACCTGGTGGCCGCGATTCTCATCATTGGCGCGTGTGGCTTCGCCATCGATCTCGCGGCGCGGCGCGCCTTCTCAGCCCGCTCGTAGGCCACACCGCCCTGCGCCACCGAGGCGGAAACGGCGCGGGCGCTCACCCGGCTGAGCGCGGCTGGCCCGCGGTCCCGGCGGCCGATCGTCGGGAGCCGCGCGACTCCCGATTCGGCCCCTCGTGCGGCGTGGCGCGCTCCCGACTGCCCGAGCGCACCGCCCACGGCGTAGACGGAGAGCGGATTCGCGCTCGACATGACCCGCGTCTCCCGGCGTGGCCCCGACGAGGCGGCGGCCAGAGCGCCGAGCGCCGGGCGTCTCGCCCAAACCGCGTCTGGCCGGCCCGCGTGCTGCGTTCTCCTTTGGTCGTGTCCCTGGCCCGCGGCGCCAGAGGCGGCGTTCCCCGCGTCGGAGAGTGCCGCCACGTCAACACGGCGCACGCCGTTGGCGCCAGCGCCGCGGGCATATGACGCCGTTACCCGGCGCCACCGCCGTCCGCCGCCGCCCCGCGGGCACCGTGCCGGTACCGGAGCGGATCACGTAGCGCTCCCACCCGCCGGCACGCGAGCGCGCTGCCGTACGTCGGCGCGTGGTGGCGGTGCTGGCGGAAGACTCGGCTCCGCCGCGGTGGTCCGAGCCCAACGACGCGCTCAGCCGCCTGCTGGACGAGCTGGCGGTCGAGAGCGAGGTGCGGCGCGTGGCCTGAGCCGAGCGGCGCCGTGAGGCCGGCCCGTTACCCCGCCGCGCCGGCGCGCGGCTCCAAGTAGTAGCCCAGTCCGCGGCGCGACAGCAGGAACTTGGGCCGGCTGGGGTCTTCCTCGATCTTGTTCCTGATCAGTCCGACGTAGGTCTTGACGTAGCCCGTCTCGCCGGCGTACGCGTAGCCCCAGACGCTGTCGAGGATCTGGTCGTGGCTGAGCACCTGGCCGGCGTGGCGGGCCAGCGTCTCGAGCATCTTGTACTCGGTCGCGCTCACCTTGACCTCTTCGCCGCGCACGATCACGGCCCGGCGGCCCGTGTCGATCACGAGCGCGCCATCTTGAAGAGAAAATCGCTCGGCCCCGCCGGCGCGTGGCGCGCGGCGCAGCGAGGCGCGGATCCGCGCCAGCAGCTCCACCGGCCGGAAGGGCTTCACCACGTAGTCGTCGGCGCCGGCGTCGAGCCCGCGCGCGACATCGGCGTCCTCGCCGTGCGCGGTGACCATGATCACCGGCGTTTGCGCCATCTCCCGGATCCGACGGCACACCTCGATGCCGTTCATGCCCGGCATCGTGACGTCCAGCAGGACCAGGTCGGGACGCCGCTCGAAGAAGGCGCGCACGCCGGCCTGTCCGTTCTCGGCCGTCACCACGCTGTACTCCTCCCCCAGCACCCCGGTGGCGAGCTCGCGCAGGCGCGGGTCGTCGTCGACGACGAGGACTGTCGGCTTACCCGACGGGGCTGGGGTGGTCATGCGTGATCTCCGATTTCTGTCTGGCCCAATTGGGAGTGTCCGGTGCCGCCTGGTGGGCCACCGCTCGGAGGCACAACGTCCGCCAGCGCGCGGCGCAGTGCCGCGAGCGAGACCGGCTTTGCGAGCAGCGCATCGACGCCCTCCGGCGCTTTGCCGTTCATGAGCGCGCCGAAGCCCGTCAGCATGACCACCGGCACGCCGGGGCGCCGTCGCTTCAGCTCCAGCGCGAGCTGGTCACCACTCAGCCCCGGCATGGCCCGGTCAGTCACGACGACGTCGAAGTCGTCGGGACGGTCGGCGAACGT
>DASTZM010000775.1:0-2089 GCA_035764305.1 Chloroflexota bacterium
CCGGACCCCCTAGCTGGTTTTCTCGGGGTCCTCGCTCGCTGCGCTCGCTCGGCCCCCGAACCCCCGCTTACGCGGCGTCGGCGGCGGTGCGGGCGCGCTTGATCAGGCGCGATTTGCGGCGGGCGGCGTTGTTGCGGTGGATGATGCCTTTGCGCGCCGCGCGGTCGAGCTCCTGGATGGCTTTGAGGATGGTCTGCTCGGTGGCGTCCTCGAGCGGCTCGGTGGTGATTGCCGTGCGCGCCTTGCCGACGAAGGTCTTGACCGCGGAGCGCACCGAACGGTTGCGCAGGCGCCGCTTCTCTTGTTTCTCGTGACGCTTGGCGTCACCCTTGCCCTTTGGCATGTATCTGTCAGCTTCGCCGAGATTGTAGCAGCGACAGCGTGACGTTTCCTTCGACGAAGGCCGCGACTCCCAGGAGAGCCATGGCGAGCGTCAGCACGATGACGGCCTCTTTGGCGCACTGTTTCCAGGTGCCCCAGCGCTCGCCTTCGGCGGATGGCGCGGCCCAGCGCAGGCCCAGGCGCATGGCCCACGCCGCGCTCAACCAGATGGCGGGCAGCTCGAAGATGGCGTGCGGCACGAGGGCAAGCGCCATCTGCGCCGGATCGACCGCGCGGGCCGAGACGCGGGCCCCGAGCCCGAGTACGACGCCGATCAGCGCGCCGTTGCCGAACATGCCGAGCGCGGGCACGAGCGCACCGAGCAGCGGCAGGATGAGCGCGGCGATCATCATGACCGAGACGGCCTGCGCGTTGTTGCGATAGATGATCCAGGTCCGCTCGGCGGGCGAGAGCGACTCGGTGACCTGGGCGCCGAGCCCGCCCAGCCGCTGGAAGACGGGCTGCAGCTGATCGACGAGGAGCTCGGGATCGGCCTGGCTCGCGGCCCAGCCGAGTCCGAGCCCCAGGAAGAAGAGGGCGACCGACGCGACGATCCAGCGGCGGCCGCTCCAGATGATGGCGGTGAGCGTCACGTCAGGCCGCCGCAACCTCGTGCACGCTGGCGCGCGTCGCATCCGAGGGGTCGACGCGCTCGAAGACCAGCCCGCTTGCGCCGACGTCGACGCGCACGGTGTCCCCTTCGCGCAGCTCGCCGGCGAGGATGCGCCGGGCGAGCGCGTTCTCGACCTCGCGCTGGATGGCGCGGCGCAGCGGGCGCGCGCCGAACACGGGGTCGTACCCCTCGCGCCCGAGATAGGCCTTGGCCTCGTCGGTTACTTCAATGGCGATCTTGCGCTCCTCCAGCCGGCGCATGACGCCGCGCAGCTCGAACTCGACGATCTCGGTCAGGTGCTCGCGGGAGAGTGGGTGGAAGACGACGATCTCGTCGATCCGGTTGAGAAACTCCGGACGGAAGGTGTCGCGCAGCAGGTCGACGGCACGCGACTGCACGCGGTCCCACTCCTCGCCCGCAGCGACCCAGTCCTGGATCTGCTGCGAGCCAGCATTGCTGGTCATGATGAGCACGGTGTTGCGCATGTCGACCGTGCGCCCCTGGTTGTCAGTCAGACGGCCGTCCTCCAACACCTGGAGGAGGATGTTGAAGACGTCGGGGTGCGCTTTCTCGATCTCATCGAAGAGGACCACCTGGTACGGGCGCCGGCGGACGGCTTCCGTGAGCTGTCCGCCCTCGTCGTAGCCGATGTAGCCCGGAGGGGCGCCGACGAGGCGGGAGACGGAGTGCTTCTCCATGTACTCAGACATGTCGATGCGCGTCATCGCGTTCTCGTCATCAAACAAGAACTCGGCCAGCGCACGCGCGAGCAGGGTCTTGCCGACGCCGGTGGGACCCAGGAAGATGAACGACCCGATCGGCCGGCGGGGGTCCTTGAGACCGGCGCGCGCGCGGCGCACCGCGTCGGCGACGGCGCCGATCGCCAGGTCCTGTCCGACGACGCGCGTGTGGAGCTGCTCCTCCATGCGCAGGAGCTTCTCAACCTCTCCCTCCATCAGCTTGCTGACGGGGATGCCGGTCCACTTGGCGACAACCTCGGCGATGTCCTCCGCGTCGAGATCCTCCTTGAAGAGGCGCTGCTGGCCATCGGCGCCGGAGACGGCTGCTTCGGTCTCGTGGATGCGGCGCTCGATC
>DASTZM010000776.1:0-3566 GCA_035764305.1 Chloroflexota bacterium
AGTCGCGCCGTGACGCGTCTCCTGACGTCCACGAAGTACGGCACGCTCTGGCTGGGGCGCGCCGGCGCGGTGGTCGGGCTGCTGGCCGTGCTCGCCATCGGCACCGCGCTCGGGCGGCCATCGCGCTCGGTCACGTGGGCCGGGACCGCGGTGGGGGCGGCGTTGCTGCTCGTCATCGCCGCCACCGGGCACGCCAGCGCCGTGCCGCGCCGCACGTGGCTGGCGGTGGGTGCGGACTGGCTGCACCTGCTCGCCGGCGCCGTGTGGATCGGCGGCCTCGTCCAGCTCGCCGTCGCGCTGCCCGCGGCGCTCGGCCATGCCAACGACTACACGCGGCGTCTGCTGCTCGCCGGCACCATCCGGCGCTTCTCGCTCGTCGCCGGGACCTGCGTCGCGGTCGTCATCGCCACTGGCGTCTTCGCCGGGACCCTGCACGTGCCGTCGTGGCAGGCCATGGCCGATACGTTCTACGGCGCTGCGCTGACCACGAAGCTGCTGCTGGTGGTGCCGCTCCTGCTCCTGGGGGCGATCAACCTGCTGGTCATTCACCCGCGCTTCGTTCGCGCGGCGCGTGCGGCGTCGCCGGGAGCCCGCGTCGTCCAGGACGTGGCCGGCCGGCGCTGGTTCCAGCGTCTGGTGCTGGGCGAGGCGATCCTGGCCGTGGCGGTGCTTGGGGCGACGGCCTGGCTGTCCGGGCTGCCGCCGGCTACGACCGCGCCCGGCGAAGGCAAGCCCGTGCAGGAAACCGTGCGCGTCGTGGGGCCGCCTGCCTTGACGCTCACGTTCGAGGTCACGCCGAACCAGGCGGGCACCAACAGCTTCGTCGTGCAGCTCGCGGACGCGCAGGGGCGGCCGCTCCAGGCGCAGCGCGTTGCGCTGGCCCTGAGTCACGTGGACATGGACATGGGCGAGCGCGAGGTCGTCCTGACCGGCGTCGAAAATGGGCGCTACGGGGGGGGCGGCGGGCAGCTCAGCATGGCCGGCCGCTGGCGCGGCGAGATCCGCCTGCGCGGCGTCGGGAGCGCTCCGGCTCCGGGACCGTCGGGCGCCGCGCCGGACACCGTTGTCCCCGTCGCGTTCACCGCCGGACAGCCCGCGGGGACCGGCCGGCCGCTCATCTCCCCCGCCCGGGTGCTGGTCTACGCGCTCAATCCGACCACGGGTCTGGCCGCGGTCGTGCTCGTCATCGCGGTGCTGCTCGCGGTGCTGGCCAGCGGCCCGCGCATCCACCGGCGCCAGCGCCTGCCGGTGCTGGCCGGCGCGGCGTTTTTCGCGCTCGTGGGGTTAGGGGCGAGTGGCCTGTCGGTCGCCGCCGCGTACCAGCGCAGCGTCGCCGTCGCCCAGCCGGTCAGCAATCCTGTTCCCGCGACGCCGGCCTCGGTCGGGCGGGGTCAGCAGATCTACGCCTCGTCGTGCCTCGTCTGTCACGGCGTCGAGGGACGCGGCGACGGCCCGGCCGGGCGCGCGCTGCGCCCGCCGCCGGCCGACCTAAGCGTCCACATGGCCGCGGGACACACCGACCAGCAGCTGTTCGACTGGATCACCAACGGTGTCCCCGGCACCGCCATGCCCGCTTGGAAGGAGCAGCTGACGGTAGAGGAGCGCTGGCACGTCATCAACTACATTCGCTCGCTCGCTAACCCGCAATGAGTCGCCGCCGCATCCACATCGTCATCCTGGTCGCCGCGCTCCTCACCGCCGCGACCACTCCAGTCGCGCTCGCCCATGGCGGCGCGACCGGTGCCCAGGATGTGCTTCAGGACAACCTGGCGCTCGTCTTCCTTCTCGCCATCGTCCTGATAGGCGCCGGCGTGCTCGCCTGGGTCCTCCTCTCACCGCAGCCCGCCGCGGAGAACGACCCCCCTTCCGAGCCCCCGCCCGGCGATGGCCCCGCCGCCTAGTGGCAGGGGATCATGTACAGCGCGTGCCTCAGGGCGTGCACGGGGTCGTGGATGTTCGGGATCCCCGAGAACAGCAGCGTCCAGATCACGATCCCGGTGAGCAGAAGCAGCACCGCCACCTGGAGCATGAGGTTGACGCTGATCGTCGCCGTCCGGGTCGCCGTCCGCGTCGCGAAAGTGCCGACCGAAGCCGTCATCTAGAACTCTCTCCTGACAATGGTTCGCAAGTAGCGGCACAATCGTACCACGACGCCTGCCCGGCCTTCACGCCCTCCCCCGAGTTGCCTCTTGCGAACGATTACTAGTACAGTGGCCCCCGAGAAGGAATTCTTCAGAGGAGGGCGACATGGTAGGCATGCTCTATGTGTTTGGCCTCGCCGCGGCGTTCGCCGCGGCCTGGTTCGTTCTGGCAGCGCTGCAAACGTTCGTCGACGCCGAACCCGAGCGGCTCACGAACTGGCTCGTCGCTGTCGGATTTGGCGCGCTGTCGGCGCTCATGTTCTGGCTCGCACGGCGCGCCGGGCGTGAGGACGTAGCGCCCCCGGCTTCGGTGGCGCCATCGGAGTCTTCGCGATGAGCGCCACGGTCTCGGCACTCCGCCCTACCCGTGTTCGGCTGCTCGCCGCCGTGATCGTCGCTCTCGCGTCTGCGCTCGCGCTGCGCTCGTTCTTCATCCACGGCGCTCCGGCGGCCGCTGCCGGCGAGCAGATCGTCGTCACAACCGAGCCCCCACTCGGGGAGATCCGCCCGCACGGCGGCCCCTCGGCCGGCCTCGAGCCCGACAAGATCATCGTCGAGGTCAGAGACTCGAGTGGGAAACCCATCCCGAACGTCAAGATCGACGTCCGCCTCGATACCCCCGGCACGAACTTCCTCGTCTCGACCGACGTCCCGCGGATCGAAGGCGTCACCGTCATCAACTGGAGCGGCGTCTCTCCCACCGGTCGCCAGGAGTTCCAGTACGCCTTCCCCATCCGTGGCGACTACAAGCTCTCCGTCACGGCCAGCCCTGCGCCCGGCGCCACCGGCTTCAGCGCGCTGACGAAGGAAACCACTCTCGGCGTCCAGGAAAAGGGCAAGTCCTTCGCCTACCTGGCCCTCTTCCTCGCGGCCCTCTTCACCTTCGGCCTCGTCTCCGGCATCGTCCTCGGCCGCGCCAACGCCGCGGCCCGGCCCCGCTAGCTCAGAACGGATCCCCGATGTCTATCAAGCAGCTCAGCCTCATACTCACCGCACTCGTCCTCATCGGCGCCCTCGGTTGGGTCGTCTACCTTGCCCGGGTGGAGGCCGGCGATCAGGCCGGCCCCGGCGGACACGAAATGGCCGCCGGCGAAGAGGAGGACGAAGAGCACGCCAAGCTCATGGCGCAGCCCAAGGAAGCCACCGGCGGCGGCGCGCGCCTGACCGTCACGCTCGATCCCCAGACCGGCGCCACCGTTGGCGAGCCGGTGCGCTTCGGCGCGCGCGTCGTCAACGCGTCCACCGGTCAGCCCGTCACGAACGTGATGTTCAGCTTCGAGTTCTATCACGTCGAGGACGACAAGATCGTCTTCGCCAGCCGGGGCCTCGGCCCCGACGGGTCCATCTCCTTCCAGTACGCGCCCTTCGATGGCGTGCCCTACGAGGTGCGCGTCAGCGCCGCTCCCACCGCGCAGAGCACGCTGC
>DASTZM010000777.1:0-9971 GCA_035764305.1 Chloroflexota bacterium
GCGCGCGGCGGTGGGCGCGTCGACCAGCCGCGTGCCGCCGCCCTCGTCGAGACCCACCGTCTCGGTGCGTCGCTCCTTCCGCCCCACCCGGCGCGAGACCACGGCGGGCGGTCGATCGATGAAGCCCTCCATGGTGTACTCGTCGGGGTCGGTCGCGCCCGAGACCACCGATTCGCCAAGGCCGTGGTTGGCGGTGACGATCACCTGGTCGCGCCGTCCCGTGCGCGGGTCCGCGGTGAACGCCACGCCCGCGGTGCGGGCGGCGACGAGCCGCATGACCACGACCGCCATCGCCACGCCGTCCAGGCCATGGCGCTGGCGGTACGTCACCGCATGCGCCGTCCACAGCGACGCGTAACACGACCTCACGGCATCCGCCACGGCGCCCAGCTCGGGACGGACGTTCAGCACGGTCCCGTGCATGCCCGCGAATGAGGCGTCCGGGGCATCTTCGGCGGTCGCGGAGGACCGCACCGCGAGCGGCGTCGCGCCGAACGAGAGGAGTGCGCTCTGGAGCGCGGCCCCGGCGTGGGTCGGGAGCGGTGCGGTGGCCACGCGCTCCCGCAGCGCCGCCAGCGCCGCCTCGACGCCGTCGGCTAGCGCGCCCTCGGCGCCGATTCGCTGCTCGATCGCGCCTGCGTCGGCCTCGAGCCCCGCTTCCTTCATGTGGGCGCGGTAGGTGTCCGCCCCCAATACGAAGCCATCCGGGACGGGCAGCCCGTAGCGCGCCAGCCGGCCGAGGTTCCAGCCCTTACCGCCGGCCACGGCCGGGCCAGAGTCGGCCGCGCCGTCCCAATCGAGCAGCGGCCCGGCGGCGGACGCCGGGTTTGTGAAAGTGCTCACAAGAGCATCGCCGCGAGTATAGGGTGGTGCAGCCGGCGCGTAAGCGACGGGCGTGGCACCGCGCCCGTACGACAAGGAGTTGACGCGCCTCGTGCGCCGCGCCTATCCTCCCGCCACCATGGCACCCATACCGCCGTCCGGCGGGTTGTCCATCCCCCGCCGCCGGCTGCTCGCCGCCACCGGCGGCGCGCTGCTCGCAGGTGCCGCGCTGCGCCCTGCCTGGGCACAGGAAGACGAGCCCGTCTCGCAGCTCGACCCCAGCGCCGATGGCCCGCCGGAGCGTCGGCCGATCATCGTCCAGATCGACAACGACCCCCGCGCGCGCCCGTCGTCCAACCTGGGGGCGGCCCGCATCGTCTACGAGTACCCCGCCGAGGGCGGCGTCACGCGCTTCTCGGCCATCTTCATGGCCGACCAGGAAGACGTGGGCGCCATCGGCAACGTGCGCTCCGCGCGTCTGGCCACCATCGAGATCGTCGAGCAGTTCAACGCCATCCTGGCGTACCACGGCGGCGCCACCGGCATCCAGGAGCACATCTGGAACAGCTGGATCGACTTCGTGAGCTTCGAGCTGGTGGAGAACTATCCCTTCTTCACCCGCGTGCCGTGGCGGGTCGGGCCGTACAACTCCTACACCGACCTGCCGCGCATCCGGCAGGCGGCGCGCCAGAAGGGGATCCCCCTCCTGGGCCGCGGCCTCCAGAACTTCCCGGTGGGACCGTACTCACCCCCCGAGGATGGCTTCGCTCCGGTCAACCGAATCTTCCTGCCGTACCAGAACGGCTTCCAAGTGCTCTACGAGTACGACCCGGCGACCAACACGTACTGGCGCACCATGGCCGGCCGCCCGCACTTCGACGACGGACTCAAAGCGCAGATCACGACCCAGAACGTGATCGTGCAGTTCGCGGAGAGCTACCAGACCGACATCGTCGAGGACATCTTCGGGTCCCGCTCGCTGGACTACCGTCTGCAGGGCGAGGGGCTGGCCTGGATCTTCCGCGACGGCCTGTGGGTGGAATCGACGT
Organism: Chloroflexota bacterium; assembly: GCA_035764305.1. Taxonomy (GTDB): domain Bacteria; phylum Chloroflexota; class UBA11872; order UBA12225; family UBA12225; genus DASTZM01. Next base: position 1,872 of record DASTZM010000777.1, read on the forward strand.
GGCAGCGCGGCGAAGGCTGGCACTTCACGACCTTCTACGACGCCTCGGGGCAGAGCATCCCGCTCGCGCCGGGCAGCGCGTGGATCAGCCTGGTGGCGCCCGGCGCCCCCGTTCGGGTGTGGAACGAGTAGCCCTCTCCCCGTCGCCCTCCGTCCGCGCTCCTGGAGAAGGAGACCCTGTTAGACTCTGAGGCACACGAACAGGAGGTGATGCCTATGGCCGGTAAGAAGGTCAACAAGATCAAGCTCTCCTGGCGCAGCAAGAAGGCCAACCACGGAGTCAAGCCCAACCACGGGAAGGGCTAGCGCGTTCGTCTCCTTATCGCGACAGGACTGAAGGCCACCGGCGGGGCAACCCGCCGGTGGCCTTCTTGCGTCCAGCCCCAGACGGCCGGCGCACGGCGGGTGGGATTACACTCTCACCCGAGAGGACGGAGCGACACCGATGGAAACGACGGCACCCGCCGGCAGCGCAGCTGGCAGAGCGACGAGCGACGCGGACACCAAGGCCACAGGGAACGGCGCCGCCACCGGCCAGCGCGCCGCACCTGCCCCCGCGCCGCCGCTGCCCCCCGCCGCGCCGCTGCGCTCCGGGGCGCTCCCGCAGACCTTCTACAACCCCACCCGCATCATCTGGGGTGAGGGCTGCGCGGCGCAGGTCGGGCCGCACGCCGCCAAGCTGGGCGCCAAGAAGGCGCTCGTCGTGTCCGACCCCGGCGTCGTCCGCGCGGGCATCCCCAAGCCGGTCGTCGAGTCACTCACCGGCGCCGGGCTTGACGCCGAGGTGTACAGCGACGTCGAGCCCGACCCGCGCATCGAGATCGTCGAGAAGGCCCTCGACCATTACAAGAAGGGCGCCTTCGACGTGCTCGTCGCGGTCGGCGGCGGCAGCGCCATGGACACCGCCAAGGCGGCGGCGATCCTCGCCACCAACCCCACCCCCCTGCGCCAGTACGAAGGCTGGGAGAAGTTCGCCACCGCCCCCGCGCCACTCTTCGCTCTCCCCACCACCGTCGGCACCGCCAGCGAGGTGACCCCCTTCCTCGTCATCACCGACGCCGCCGCCAAGTTCAAGTTCACCATCGGCTCGCCCCAGGCGGCCCCCAAGCTCGCCTTCCTCGATCCCCTGCTCGTCCTCGGCCTGCCCGGCAACGTCGCCGCCGCCACCGGCATGGACGCGCTCACCAACGCCATGGAGAGCTACACCTCCCTGCTCTCCACCCCCATCTCAGAGGGACTCGCCCTGCACTCCATCCGTCTGATCGCGGCCAACATCCGCGCCGCGGTGGCCAATACGCACAACGTGGTGGCGATGAACGCGATGCTGGTGGGGGCGAACGTTGCGGGGCTGGCCTTCTCGAACACGCGCCTGGGCAACGTGCACGCCTGCGCCCACCCGCTTGGCGCCTTCTGGAAGATCCCGCACGGCGTCGCCAACGCCCTCATGCTGCCCCACGTGCTGGAGTTCAACGCGCTGGCGGCGCCCGTCAAGATGATCGAGATGGCCCAGGCCATGGGCGAGCCGATGCACATCGGCGTCGGCGGCCTGACCGAGTACGAAGCCGCCCTCCGCGCCGCTCACGCCGTGCGCCGCATGATGGGAGACATCGGCATCCCGCAGCGCCTGCGCGACCTCGGCGTCGACAAGGCCAGCATCCCCGACATGGCGCAGGACGCGATGAAGAGCGCCAACATCGCCATCAACCCCCGCAAGACCACCATCAACGAGATCATCGGCCTCTACGAGCGGGCGTACTAGACGCGGGGCTGGACATCCGGCGCGGGCCGCGTCATCATTAGGGCGAAGAAGCCGAGCCGATGGTCGCGGTGCCGGAGCAGGTCACGGGGCGGCGCCTCACGTTCGAGGACTATCAGACGCTGCCCGACGACCAGCGCTACGAGATCGTCAGAGGGGTGCTCCACGTGGCGCCACGACCGAGGCCGCTGCACCAGCGGGTTGCCTTCAATCTCGCCTACGTCCTCAAGGAGCAGGTTGAGAATCGCGGCTTGGGAACCGTCGTGCCCGACGCCGACCTCATCGTGGCCGAGCACGACGTCTACGTCGCGCCGGACATCATGGTCTTCGCTGGGGATCGCTTCTCCCAGGTCGATCCCGAGGGCTGGATCCGTATCGTGCCGGACTTGGTAGTCGAGGTCAGCTCGCCGTCGACCGACATGTACGACGAGCGGACGAAGCGACAGCTCTACGCCGAGATTGGCGTGCCTCACTACTGGCGCGTCAATCCGTCACGACGCACCATCGTCGAAGGCGTGCTCGCCACCGACGGTCGCTACCAGGACCGCACCTGGCAGATTGGCGAGGGGTTCCAGCCCGCGCTCTTCCCCGAGCTGCAGCTCGAGCTGACGAGCATCTTCGAGTAGATCGCCCGCGCGGGAGCGCTGCGGCGCACCGGCGCGCTCGCGGTGACCGGTACGTCTTGGCTCTGGTGACGCTGGAAAGGGAGACGATGGGCCATCACTCCTGACGTTGTTACGTCGAGTTAGAATCGACGAATTGGCCGATCACCAGATGACAACCACTTCGTCCATTCGAGACCAGATCGAGCAGGCGCTCAAGGGGCACAACGCCGACTACGTCGAGATTCGCGTCGAGGAGACCGAAGCCACCACCATCTCGTACCGCGGGAAGGAGCTCGAGGAGGTGGGCAAGACCGCCAACCTCGGCGGCTGCGTCCGCGCGGCGTACAAGGGCGGCTGGGGGTTCGTGTCGTTCAATGCCCTCTCGCAGCTGCGCGACAAGGTCGACCTGGCCGTGCGCCAGGCGCGCCTGGTGGGCAAAGAAGAGACCAAGCTCGCGCCCGTCGCGCCGCACGTCGACGTCGTCCCCCTGCGACTCACCAGGGACCCCCGCTCGGTGCCGCTGGCGGACAAGAAGCGCCTGATGGACGAGTACCTCGAGACCGCGTGGTCGCGCTCCAGCAAGATCCAGACGACCAACGCGGCGTACGCCGACTCCTGGAAGAAGACGACCTTCGGCAGCTCGGAAGGCACGTACGTCGAGCAGGAGAAGGCCCGCGCCATCGCGCGCGTGATCGTCTTCGCGCGTGAGGACGGCAACGTCCAGCAGTCGCGCGCCTCCTTCTCCACCACCCACGACTACGATGCCCTCGTCGGCCGGCACGATGAGGTCGCCAAGGCCGCCGACGACGCCGTCGCCCTCCTCTCCGCCGCCGTCCCCACCGGTGGCGAATACACCGTCATCTGTGACCCCAAGATCGCCGCCGTCTTCGCGCACGAGGCGTTCGGCCACCTCAGCGAGGGCGACAACGTCTACGAGAACGAGAAGCTCCGCAACATCATGGTGCTCGGGCGCAAGTTCGGCCGGCCCTTCCTGAACATCGCCGACGGCGGCGACCCGGCCGTCTACCCCGGCCAGCCGGGCACCTTCCGCTACGACGACGAGGGCACCGAGACCCGCAAGACCTACCTTATTAAGGAAGGCGTGCTCGTCGGCCGCCTCCACTCGCGCGAGACCGCCGGCAAGCTGGGCGAGGAGCCGACCGGCAACGCGCGCGCCCAGTCCTACCGCCACCAGCCGCTAGTGCGCATGACCAACACCGTCATCGAGCCCGGGGACTCCTCCTTCGAGGAGATGCTGGCCGACACCAGGCTCGGCATCTTCTGCAAGGACTGGTACGGCGGCTCGACGACCCACGAGCAGTTCGGCTTCTCCTGCGCCGAGGCCTGGATGATTCGCGACGGCAAGCTCGCTGAGCCGCTGCGCGGCACCACCCTCTCCGGCAATCTGTTCCGCACGCTCGAGAACATCGACGCCGTGGGGCGCGACTTCGAGTGGACCGAGTCCGGCGGCAACTGCGGCAAGGGCGGGCAGACTGCGCCGGTGGGATCGGGCAGCCCCTACATCAGAATCCAGAACGCCGTGGTGGGAGGGCGCTAGACACATGGCCACGACGGCACGCGGAACCGCCGGAGCGGGGGTGGAAGCGGCGGATCTGCAGACCATCGCCGAGCAGGTGCTCTCGCTCGTCAAGTCGCGCGTGGAGCAGGCCGAGGTCTACGCCTACGAGACCGCCTCCACGCCGGTGGACTTCGAGGCCAACCGCCTCAAGTCGCTCGAGACGAAGGAGTCGCGCGGCCTGGCCCTGCGCGTCGTCAAGGACGGGCGGATCGGCCTCGCCGCGACGACCAGGCTCAACGACCCCACCATGCTCGTCGATCAGGCGGTCGAGCTGGCGGCGTTCGGCGCGCTGGCCAGGTTCGAGCTGCCCGGAGCGATCGACTCGAGCGAGGTCAACGTCTACGACGCCGCCGCCGAGGCGCTCACGGTGGAGCAGATGGTCGCGCTCGGCGAGGAGATGATCGAGCGCATCCGGGCCTACGACTCCGAGATCCTGTGCGAGGCCGGCATCCGGCGCGTCGTCGAAACGACGCTGATCCTCAACTCGCGCGGCGGGAGCGGGCGCTACAAGAAGTCCTCCTTCGCGTGCATCGTCGGCGGCCAGCTGATCCGCGGCGAAGACTTCCTCAACGTCTGGGAGTACGACTCCGCCTGCGGCCCCCGGATCGACCAGAAAGAGCTGGCGGAGAAGGCCATCCGCAAGTTCGAGCTGTCCAAGACCGTGGTCACGGCGCACACCAGGCGCCAGCCGGTCATCTTCACGCCCCGCGGCGTCGCCGGCATCCTCTGGGGACCCATGGCCGCCGCGCTCTCGGGCAAGTCGGTCTACCAGGGCTCCAGCGCCCTCTCGGACAAGCTCGGGCAGCAGGTCTTCGACCCGCGCCTCACCATCACCGAGGACTCGACCGTCTCGGGCGTGCCCTCGTCAGCGCCGTTCGACGACGAGGGCGTTCCCACCCGCCGCCTGCCGCTGATCGATCGCGGCGCCGTCGCCAACTTCTACTACGACTTGCAGACCGCGGGCCTCGCGGGCAAGGAGTCCACCGGCAACGGCTACCGCTCGCCCGAGAGCCTGCCTGGGCCGCACACCGGGACGATCTTCTTCGAGCCCGGCGACGTCGCGTTCGAGAAAATGGTGGGTGGGATCGAGGAGGGCCTGATCGTGGAGAGCGTCACCGGGAACGCCGGCAACGTCTTCTCGGGCGACTTCTCCGGCAACATCCAGGGCGGGTTCAAGATCGAGAAGGGGAAGATCGCCGGCCGCGTGAAGGACACGATGGTGGCCGGGAACATCTTCCAGGACATGAAGCAGCTCGGCGGGATCGCCGACGTGGCCGAGTGGGTCTACGGCCAGGCCCGCATCCCGCACCTCCTGTTCGCCGAGCTGGGCGTGTCCACCACGTCCTGACCTGCCGGCGCGCCGCCCGGGGCTCACGGGCAACAGCGCGAGGTCTGCGCCGCCGCTAGGCGGCGCGGGGGGCGTCGGAGTGCGTCGTGTCCCGCGCGCGGCCGGGCTCGAGGATCAGCCGCTCCACGACCTCGGCCCAGCGCGATGCGCGCTCCAGCAGCGCGGCGTAGGCCGGCGCCGGCAGCGCGGACGAATCCGGTTCGTCGATCAAGTTCAGTAGGCGGCGCAGTTCGGCGTTCGCGCGGACCAGGCGCGCCGCCCTGGGGCTGGACAACGGGTTGGGGCCTCTTCTCTCCTTCCGGGCAGATTAGGCGCCGCCGCTTACAGTGCTCTTACACTTCCCGGGAAGTGACGCCCACATGAACGGCCAGCGGCCGGCCGGCAGGCAGGTGGTGTCGCGGCGGCGGCTCGTCGCTCGTCTGCACGAGCTGGTGCACCACCGGCTGACGCTGGTCGTGGCGCCCGCCGGGTATGGCAAGACGACGCTGCTGGAGGAGCTCGCGGCGGACTGCGCCGCCGGGAACGTCGCGCTGACCGTGTGCCGCTACGCGGCGTCGCTCTGGGACGCCGACGGGCCAGGCCTTCTGGCGGGCGTTGCAGAGGCCATCCGGCGCGAGCTGCCCGGCGTGGGCGACCGGACGCTCCAGCTCCTTGAGCGCGCCCGCGCGGGCGGCTCCGGGGCGGACCTGCAGCGCGTGCTCGATTCCGCGGTCGGCGTCCTGGCGGACGAGCTGCGCGAGCGCGCCGCGGATTACCTGCTGCTGGTGGTGGACGACTACCACCTGCTGGACGACAGTACCGCTGCCCGGCGCCTGGTGGAGACGCTGCTGCGCCGGCTGCCGGAGCACGTGCACCTGGCACTGCTCTCCCGCACGGTGCCGTCCCTGGACACCGCGTGGCTGGTGGCGGCGGGGCAGGCGGCGGGCTTGGGCCCGCGCGAGATCGCGTTCAGCGAGGAGGAGCTGGCGCACTTCCTCCGCCAGCGCTACCGTATCGAGGCAGCACCGGAGGTGGTGGCCGAGGTCCGACGGTGGACCGAAGGCTGGATCACCGGGCTGATTCTGGCGATGCCCGCACCGCCCCCCGGCATGGAGCTGTCGCCCGCGCGCCGCGCCGCCGCACTGGTGGCCACCCTTTCGGGCGCCCGCCGCGGGGGATTCCCCCTGCACGAGTATCTGGCGGCGGAGCTGCTGCGCCGGTTGGAGCCGGACGACCGGGAACTGCTGCTGGCGGCGGCGCTGCCGGAGGAGTGCGACGCGGCCCTGCTGGATGAGACGCTGGCGCGGGGGGACGCGGCGCACACCGCGGCGCGGCTGGCGGAGCTGGAGCGCCGCGGCGTGCCGCTCGCGGCGCTCAGTGGCGGAATCGGAGACGCGGGGGATGGCGCCCCGGCGCGGTTCCGGCTGCACGCGCTGCTCCGCCAATACTTGCGCGGCCACCTGGAGAAGACCGAGCCGGGCCGCCACGCGGCGCTGCAGCGCCGCTGGGCGGAGGTGCTGGCGGCGCATGGCGCACCAGGCGAGGCCCTGGGGCACGCGCTCGCGGCGGGCTGGTGGGAGCGCGCGGCGCTGCTGGTCGAGCGCCACGGCGACGAGTGGGTCGACCGCGGGCGTTACCGCTTCCTCGAGGAGGCGCTCACCGCGCTGCCGCCGCACGTGCTGGAGCGGCGTGCGCGCGTCCTGATCCACGCTGGCCGGCTGGCGCTGGCGCAGGGCCGCGCGCCGCTCGCGGTCGAGCGCGCACGCCGGGCGCTCTTCGTCGCGCGGGAACGGCGGGACCGGACGGCGGAGGCGCGCGCACTCCTCCTGGAGGCGCTGGCCACGCTCGTGAGCGGGCGAGCCGATGAGGCGCTCCAGCTCAGTCTGCAAGCCCTGGAGCACGGCGCGGTGCGGCGCGACAAGCTGCTGCTGGCGGAGGCGCACCGCTACCTCGGCCTCCTCGAAGCCCTGCGCGGGATGTTGGAGACCGCGGTTGAGCATCTCGAGAAAGCGCTGCCAGCCTACGAGGCGGCGGGTCTGCCCTGGGCCACCGCGCGGCTGCTCAACAACCTGGCCGTGGTGTACCGACAGCTGGGCCGCTTCTCCGACGCCGTTCGGTGCCACCAGCGCGCGCTCACGATCCGGGAAGAGCTAGGAGATCCGAGTGAGATCGCCCAGAGTCTGCTCAACCTCTCGGCGCTGCGGTTCTGCGCCGGCGATCTCGAGCAGGCCGAGGCGCTGGTGCACCGGTCGCTGGACCTGACCGAAAGAAGCGGCATCGCGACGTGGGCCACGGTGCAGCACTTCGGACTCGGAGACCTGCATCGCGCGCGAGGGAGGCCGCACCAGGCGCTCGAGGCGTATCGCGCCTGTGGCGCCGCGGTAGGAGCATCCTCGGATCCCCGCTGGCCGGCGCTCGCGCTCGTCGGCGAGGCGGGCGCGCTGCTCATCCTGGACAGAGCGGCGGACGCGGCCGACGCGGCGCGCCGCGCGCTCGACATCGCGTCGTCGGCCGGGCTCAAGGATGGCGCCGGACACGCCCGCGCCGTGCTGGCGGCGGCGGCGCTGCAGCAAGGGAACCGGCGCGAAGCGATCAGCGAGCTCGAGGCGGCGCGCCTCGCGGCGCGCGAGACGGGGAGCCGGGATCTGCAGGTGCGGGTCTCCCTCTGGTCGGGTCAGCTGGCGTACTCGCAGCGCCGCTGGACCGACGCCACGACGTACGCCGGCCTGGCGGCGGAGGCGGCCCAGGCGCTTGGGGGACCGGTGCCGCTGGCGCTCGAGGGGCCGGCCCTCGTGCCGCTTCTCAAGCTCGCCGCCTCGCGCGGCGTCGCGCCG
>DASTZM010000778.1:0-3204 GCA_035764305.1 Chloroflexota bacterium
AACACCGGCACCTTGTAGTGATCGCTCATCCCACCGATGAAGATCTTGGCGCCGTCGTCGAAGCTGCGGTGGAAGCTCTTGGTGTCGTTGTGCCACTTGCCGACGTGATACGTGTGATAGCCGGCGCTGCGGAAGCCTTCCGCCATGGTCGTCATACGCGGGTTGATCGTGCGCAGCCCCACGTGGTCGGCCAGATCTTTGCTCGCCAGCGCTTTGAACGGGTTGGCTCCCGCCATCAGGCACGCGCGCGCTGGCACGCACACGCCGCCCGTCATCCCACCGAAGTGATACGTCCGCTCGAACGACACCCCCTCGGCCATCAACCGGTCCAGGGTTGGCGTCTGGACCACGCGGTCGCCTTGCGCACGGATCGCGCCGTAGCGGTGATCGTCGGCGATCATGAACAGCACATTCGGGCGTCCGCCTGGGGACCGGCTCATCGGCTGAAGCCGAGTTATGCCATCCTTACCCCCGATGCCGCCCTCCACCGTCAGCGCCGAGCGCGCCGCCACGCTCGCGCGCTTCAAGCAGGCCCGCTACGGGCTCTTTCTCCACTATGGCGTCTACGGCCTCCTGGGGCGTGGGGAGTGGGTCCAGTTCCGCGAGCAGATCCCGGTCGCCGACTACGAGCGGCTGATCGACCGCTTCACTGCGGATCGCTTCGACGCCGGGGCAATCTGCGACCTGGCGGTCGAGGCCGGGATGAAGTACCTGAACATCACCACGCGTCACCACGACTCCTTCTGTCTGTGGGACACGGCGACCACCGCCTTCAACAGCGCGAGATCACCCGCCAAGCGCGACCTGGTGCGCGAGCTGGCGGACGCCTGCCGGTCACGCGGCCTGATGTGCTTCCTCTATTACTCCCACGGCCGCGATTGGCGCCATCCCTACTTTCCGCCGAACGACGTGGCCGGAAACACCGCCCGACCGCACTACGAGCAGCCCCAGCCCGAGTACAAGTGGGCCAAGCCCGAGGACACCGAGCGGTACGTCGAGTACTGCCACGCCCAGCTGACCGAGCTGCTGACCCGCTACGGGCCGATCGACGGCATCTGGTTCGACGGCGTCGCTACCTGGCGCCGCTGCGCAGAGCTGTTCCATCTGGAGGACACCTACGCGCTGATCAGGCGTCTTCAGCCCGGCTGCTTGATCGCCTACAAGAATGGCGCAATCGACGACGAGGACTTCTACTCACCCGAGCACAGCCTGGACTGGGGCGGCGGCCTGCGCGGCGACCCCAACCGCTTCGCCGAGATCAATACGTCGATGCACAAGCTGTGGGGCAACTACCAGGCAGAAGACGCCAACCACAAGGGGCCAGACGAGGTGGAGCAGATCGTCCGAGGCGCGTGGCAGCAGGGAGCCAACCTGCTCTTGAACACCGGCCCCCTCGGCGACGGCTCGATTCACCCCGACGACGAGCGCACACTGCGCGAGGTTGGCCGCCGGTTGCGTAACACCTGAGGAGGGACCACATGCAGCAGTTCGGCACATCCCGTCGGCCGGGACACACCAAGCGGCGCGCGCTGCAGTCGCTGGGGGGCGCCGGCGCGCTGGCAACGCTGGCGGCGTGCGGCACACCCAGCACCGGCGCAGGCGCGCCCAAGGACGCCGGCGGACCGCCCGTGGACGTGGTCTTCATGCGCCCAGCCAACCAGGCAGCCGCGGACGCGTACAACGCCCAGGCGGCCGCCTTCAACCAGAAGCAGACGCGCTACAAGGGACGCTTCGAAGCGCCGGCCCTGGCGCAGGGCGAGACGTTTGAGACCAAGCTCACCACGATGATCGCGGGCGACTCGGCGCCGGACGTCTTCCTCACCGGCCAGGAGGCCATGCCGCAGTTCGCCAGCAGCGGCACCCTCTTCAACCTCGACAACCACATGAAGCGCGATGCGAAGGAGGTCGATGTCAACGACTTCTTCCCTTCCCACCTGGCCGGCGGCAAGTGGCTGGGCAAGCAGATGGCGCTCACCGCCGACGGCTGCGCGCTGCTGACCTACTACAACGTCACGCTCTTCCAGCAGGCCAACGTCCCCACGCCGAAGCCGACCTGGACGTGGAACGAGTACCTCGACGCGGCGCGGAAGACGACGATCAAGGACGCGAATGGCGCGGTCACACAGGCCGGGGCTAGCCCCGCGCCCGGCAATCAGTTTTGGCTCTGGCTGTGGAGCAACGGCGCCGACCTGTTCAGCGCGGACCTCAAACAGGTGCGCATCACCGAGCCCGCCGCGATCGAAGCGCTCCAGTTCATCGTCGACCTCACGCAGCGCCACGGCGCCACCTCGACCAGCCCCGGCGTGAGCCTCGGCAATAACCCCGAGATCGCCGGGAAGGTCGCCATGTGGAACCAGAACCGCGGCTTCTTCGGCCAGATGCAGCCCGTCACCAGCTTCATATTCAACGTCATGCCCTTTCCGCGTTCGCCCCGCACAGGTGGCTCGACGACCGTCAACGTTGCCGGGCAGCTGAGCATCGCCAGGAACAACAAGCGGCCTGACGCCGCGTGGGAGTGGCTCAAGTTCCTCACCAGCACGGACGCCCAGATCATCCGCTCCACCGTGCAGCAGGGCGGCTGCCCGTCGCGCAAGACCGCAACGCAGCACAAGTCCTACACAGATGGCGGCGTACCCGCGCTCGAGTCGACCAGCGCCAACAAAACCTTCGCGGACGTCCTCAGCGATCCGAAGGCAGCGCGCTTCATCCCCCAGTACATCGGCATGACCGAAGCGACCAACATCTTCAGCAAGCACTTCGGTGCCGCGCTGAAGGGAGACCAGGCGCTCCCCGCGGCGATGGACGCGGCAAAGCGCGAGCTGGAAGACCTCCTCCGCCGCCAGCCTCAGCCTACGACCTGACCGGTGGGGCGCACGCCCGGCAGCCTCCGCCCATGACCCAGCTCTACTTCATCCGCCACGGGGAGGCAACGTACTCGCCCGACGACAACGCCGCCGCGCTCACACCGCTCGGCGTGGCCCAGTGTGAGCGTCTGCGCGACCGTCTCGCCGCCACCCGCGAGATCCGGCCCGACGTCGTCATCGCCAGCACGATGCGCCGCGCCGCCGTCACCGCCGAGATCGTCGCCCCCGCCTTCGGCCTTCCCATCGTCTATGACGACGGCGTCGAAGAGATCCGTCCGGGCGCGCTGCGCGGCGTGCCCGGCGGGACCCGGGGAGGCTAACATCGCCTTCCATGGCGCGA
>DASTZM010000779.1:0-3063 GCA_035764305.1 Chloroflexota bacterium
CCCATCGACCAGCTCGGCTACATCGTCGCGCTGCTCAACGCGCTGTGCTCGTTCCATATGTTCCTCGTCTTCCCCGGTCGGACGCGCCTGCCCACGCTGCCGCGGTTCGGCGAGCGGGGGACGCTCGCGCTGCTGTACTGCGTCCCACTCACCATCGCGCTCACACTGTTCGCGCTCCACCAGTCCGCCGTCGTGCCGCTGTGGAGCGGCGTGGGAGTCGTCCTGCTCGCGATCGTGGCCATCGTCGTGCGCGGCTACGTGCGTCCCGCGACGCCGATCGCCCGCGCGCAGCTGCGCTGGATCGGCGCGGCGGTATGCGTCATTGCCGCCGCGCTGATTGCCGGACCGCTCTTACAGGTCTTCAGCGGCGGGAGCATCGTCGCTATCGGCTGGCTGACCAACGTCGCGTCGTTCGGGTTGGTCTACCTGGCCGTCGCGCTGGCGGTACTGCGCTACCGGCTGTTCGACGTGCACGTCGTGCTGCGCGCGACGCTCGTCTACCCGCTGCTCGTCGTGCTGCTCATCGCGGGCTACTTCCAGCTCACCGCCGCCGTCGAGTGGCTGGCCGCACTGGCCAGTGGCTCCGCGGAAGTCGGATCGCACGTCGCCGATGCTTCTTCCACGCGAGGGCTGATCGGCCTCCTCGTGGCGGCGTTCTTCCATCCGCTGCGGGAGCGCCTCCTGCGCGTCGTGGACTTCCTGCTCTATCGCGAGCGGCGCGCGCTGGAGCGCTTCTACGACGAAACGTCCGACGCGCTCGCCCGCGCGCGGCCCATCGAGGAGGTGGAGGCGCTGCTCACGCGCGGCGCGGCGGCGCAACTCACCCTCGACGGCGCCTGGCTGATCCGCCCGCCCGCCTCGTCGGACGCCACCGCGGCGGCCGACGGCGACGCATCCGGCACCGTGCTCGCAGGCGTGCTGGGCGGATTGACGCGCGTCGTCGCCGCCTCCGACGATCCCAACGTTGCTCCGTCTCCACTCGCCGCCGCCGCGTTGCTCGTGCGCCTGCGCGGCGCCACGTGTGCACGCCTGCTGTCGCCGTACGTCCTGGCCAGCGCGCCTATGCCTACCCTCTCCACGCTCGACCCCGGCGCGCACGATCTGGCGGAGTGGTACGCCATCGGCGCGCGCCTCTTGGTTCCGCTCCGGGTGCAGGAGGAGCTGGTGGGCGTGTGGGTCCTCGGGCAGCGACGCTCACTCGTCCTGCCCGACCGCGCCGATCTGGCCGCGGTCGAGCGCATCGCCGCGCAGGCCGCCATCCTGCTGGACTACGCGCGCCTGCACGAAAGCCACCTCTCCGTCCAGCTCGCGGCGCAGCGCCGTGCAATGGAAGCCGAACGACTGCGCGAGCTCGAGCAGGTCAACCGCGCGCTGCAGCGCGAGCGCGCCACACTCGCCGCCCTCATGGAGAGCATGCGCGACGGCATCATCGTGGCCGACGCCGAGGAGATTCGCTACTGCAGCTCGCGCGCGGCCACGCTGCTGGGCACGAGCCCGGGCACCGCGCTAGGACTGTCGCCGGAGTCGGTCCTCGGCTACGCGCTGCGCGACGCCGTCCGTCCCACCAGTGAGCCGGGCGGGATGACAGGGCTGCCGGTACTCAGCGGGCTGACCGGCTATACCGCCCCGGCGTCACGGGCGCTCGACGGCGCGGTGGACGAGGTCACGCTCCCCGGCCCACCACGGCGCGATCTGCGCCTGGAGTGGTTCCCCATCACGCACGCGTCCCAGAGAATGGGCTACGGCCTGCTGCTGCGCGACGTGACCGAGGACCGCGCGCTCGACCGCGCCAAGGACGAGTTCACGTCCATGCTCTCGCACGAGCTGCGATCGCCCATCGGCATCATCAAGGGGTTCGCCGCCACGCTGCTCCACGCTGACGCCGAGCTGACCGACGCTGATCGCACCGAGAGCCTGCGCTTCGTCGAGCAGGCCAGCGACCAGCTGCTCGACCTGGTCAACAATCTACTCGACCTCTCGCGCATCAGCGCCGGCACGTTCGCCGTCGATCCGCAGCCGGCGCGCCTCGACACGCTAATCGAGGGCTCCGCTCGCCAGCTGGAGGCGGCGCGTGGCACCCACGACGTTCGGCTCGACCTCGCGCCCGATCTCCCGCTCGTCCGCGCCGACGAGGCGCGCATCGGCCAGGTACTGCGCAATCTGCTGGACAACGCCATGAAGTACTCCCCCGCCGGCACCGTCATCCGCGTGACCGCCGCGCCCGACAAAGGGGCGCGCGAGGTCGTCGTCTCAATCACCGACGAAGGCGATGGCATCTCGGCCGAGGAGCAGCTGCATCTTTTCGAGCGCTACCAGCGCGGGCGCGACGCACGCGCCCGCAACGTCGCCGGTGCCGGTTTGGGGCTGGCCATCACGCGCCACCTGGTGCAGGCGCACGGCGGCCGAATCTGGGCGGAGAGCCCCGTCCCCGGCCGCGGCCCAGATGAGCCCCGTGGCGCCCGCCTGAGCTTCACCCTCCCCATCGCGGCAGCCGCCCTGCGGGCTCCCGAGCCGGTCCCCGCGGGAGCGCCCTCGTGACGACCGACCCACCGTCTTCGCCACCGCCAGCGACGCTTCCCACTCCGTCCCCAACGGCATCCCCACTGCCGGCGCACGGACGGCGTCCCACCATCTTGGTGGTGGACGACGAGCGCAGCTACCGCGTGCTGCTGGACATGAACCTGCGCCGCGCGGGCTACCGCGTGCTCCTCGCCGAGACGGGCGCCGAAGGGTTGGAACTGCTCACCCGCGAGTCACCCGACCTCGTGCTGCTCGATCTGCGCCTGCCCGACCTGGACGGCGAGGACGTCTGCCGCCGCATCCGCAGCGGCGCCGCGTACGTCGCCCACGCGCGCGTCGCCGTCATTATGGTCACCGCGCGCGCCGAACAGTCCCAGAAGGTGCGCGGCCTGCTCTCGGGCGCCGACGACTACGTCACCAAGCCATTCGACATGGCCGAGCTTCTGGCGCGCATCCAGGCCGTCTTGCGCCGCAGCGAGCCCGGCGCCGGAGACACCGCCGGCTCACCTGGCGCCGCGACCCCTATCTATCACCACGGCACGC
>DASTZM010000780.1:0-9407 GCA_035764305.1 Chloroflexota bacterium
GCGCACGAGTTCATCGTCCACCTCAAGGACGGCTACGACACGATCATCGGCGAGCGCGGGCAGAAACTCTCGGGCGGGCAGCGCCAGCGGATCGCCATCGCCCGCGCCATCCTCAAGGACGCTCCCATCCTGATCCTCGACGAGGCCACCTCCCACGTCGACTCGGAGAACGAGGCCATCATCCAGGAGGCGCTGGAGCACCTCTCGCGCAACCGGACGACGCTGGTCATCGCCCACCGTCTCTCCACCGTCGCCGGCGCCGACAACATCGTCGTCCTGGATCGCGGCCGAGTCGTCGAGACCGGACGCCATGCCGACCTCGTCGCGGGCAATGGCGTTTACGCCCGGCTCATCGCCGCGCAGACCCGCGCGGCGGAGGAGACCGCCGAGGACGAAGCCGACGTCGCCGCGCTCGCCGGCCTCACCGGTCCCACCGGGGCGGCCGGCAGCAACGGCCACAGCAGCGGTGCCCCCACCAACGGCGCCGCCGCCAGCGGCGTCCCCACCGGCACGCTCCTGCGCTCGCACGAGAAGCCCGTCGAGCCCGTGCCGCTCTCCGCCTGGCAGACCGGGACGCGCCTGCTCGCGCTCGTGAAGGACCAGCTCGGCCAGCTCAGCATCACGCTCGCCGGCGGGCTGCTCAAGTCCGGCCTCACCATCGGTCTCGGCGTCGCCTCCGCCGCGCTCGCCGCGCGCGTCTCCGCCGCGGCCGGCACCCCCGGCGTGTACGGGATGCTCATCCCGCTCGTCATCGGCCTGGCCGTGGGCGCCTCGTTCTTCACGTGGTTCGAGTCGTGGATCTCCCACGACATGGCCTACAAGATGCTCGCCGAGATGCGCATCGCCATGTACCGTAAGCTCGACCCGCTCGCCCCCGCCTACCTCCTGTCGCGCCGCTCGGGCGACCTGACCAGCATCGTCACGTCGGACATCGAGACCGTCGAGTCGTTCTTCGCCCACGCCATCGCCCCACTCTTCGTCGCCGTGCTCGTGCCCGGCGTCGCCATGACCGCGCTCGCGCTCCTCTGCTGGCCGCTCGCGCTCCTTCTGATCCCCTTCCTCGTCGCCGTTGGCCTCTCGCCCTACTACATTGGCTCCCACACCGAGCGCCTCGGCAACGCCCTGCGTAGACAGCTCGGCGAAGTCAACGCCCACGTCACCGACAGCGTCCAGGGCCTGCGCGAGGTCGTCGCCTTCTCGCGTGGCTCGACGCGCCTGGACGAGATCGTCAAGAACTCGCGCGGCCTCACCTCGCTGCAGCTGACCTACGGCCGTCAGCTCGGCTTCCAGTCGGGCGCGATCGAGGGGATCCAGGCTTTCGGCGGCCTCGCCGTCCTCACCTTCGGCGCCTACCTCGTGACGCGGGGCAACCTCACCGCGGCGCAGCTCCCGATCGCCACGATGCTCGCGTTCACGTGCTTCTCGCCGGTGGCGGAGATCGCGCGCGTCGCCAAGGAGCTGACCAACGCCTTCGGCTCAGGCCGGCGCGTCTTCGCCATCCACGACGAGAAGCCCGTCGTCGCCGACGGCCATGGCATCCCGCCCGGAGCCCCCGCCGTCCCCGCCCTGCGCTTCGAGAACGTCTCGTTCAACTACGGCCCGGGCGAGCCCCAGGCGCTGATCGACGTCTCGTTCGAAGCGCAGCCCGGCCAGACCGTCGCCATCGTCGGGCGCTCGGGCGCGGGCAAGACCACCGCCGCGCACCTGATCATGCGCTTCTGGGACCCGCAGCAGGGTCAGATCACGCTGGACGGCAAGAACCTGCGCGACTTCGAGCTGGACGACCTGCGCACGCGCGTCTCACTCGTCTCGCAGGACATCTATCTGTTCAACATGTCGATCCGCGAGAACCTGCGTCTGGCCAACCCCGCCGCGACCAATGCCGACGTCGAGGACGCCGCCAAGCGCGCCTGCGCGCACGACTTCATCCTGACGCTGCCCGACGGCTACGACACGATCGCCGGCGAGCGCGGCGTCTCGCTCTCGGGCGGGCAGCGCCAGCGCCTCGCCATCGCCCGCGCGCTCCTCAAGCCGGCCTCGATCCTCATCCTGGACGAGGCGACGTCCCACCTCGACACCGAGAACGAGCGCACCGTCCGCGCCGCGATCGACGAGCTGATGGTTGGCAGGACGACCTTCGTCATCGCCCACCGCCTCTCGACCGTGCGCGACGCCGACCGCATCGTCGTGCTCGACGGCGGCCGCGTCGCCGAGCAGGGCACGCACGACGAGCTGATCGCCCGGGGCGGCCCGTACGCCCAGCTGGTGGGAGCGCAGCTCGCGCTGCCCACCAGCCACACTACGCCCGAGCTCGTCCCCTCCAGCTAGCCACGCTCGCCGCCACCTCGTTCACCGGCGCGGTCCAGATTCGGTCCTGGTTCCGCGCCAGGAAGGCGCACAGCTCCTTGAACGCGTCCAGCGTGTTCGAGAGGCGGCTGTCGTGTCCCACGTCGTGGAACGTCATGATCACCCAGTAGTCCTGCGTCGCGCGCTCGGCGTGTCCCACCAGCTCTGGCCCGTCCATCAGCTCGACGTTCCAGCTCCACAGGTAGTGCAGGTCGCACGTCGCCGCGCGGTTGTCGCGCTCGCCGATCCCCCGCCCCGCCAGGAAATGCTTCGCGACCACCGGCACGTAGCTCTGGCGAGTCGCCCCTTCCCCCACGTGCTCGTGGTAGCACGGGTAGCAGAACGTCCGCTGCGCGCCGTTCTGGAGCGGCACCACCGCGGTCAAGCGGCGCTCGGCCTCCAGCAGGTCCGCCTCCACGTCGGCCAGTGTCCACGTCTCCAGCGACGGCTCCCCCGGACCACCCGGCCGCTCCTTGAAGGCGTGCGAGCAGACGTGGTTCTGCGAGTGGTTCCCCACCTCATGCCCCGCTTCCTGCACCGCGCGCCACGGCTCCAGCCGCGTACGCCACTCCTCCACGATCTTCCCGCGCGGGTTGAGGTAGAACGTCCCCCTCAGCCCCAGCTCGTCCATGGCCGGGATGACCTTGTTCAGCTGCGACGCCCGCCCGTCGTCGAACGTCAGTGAGACCGCTCCCAGGCGCCCGTTCCACGCGCTGTCCGCCGCACCCGTCTTCGTGGCTACCATGCGCGCGAAATGGTAGTTGACACCAGCGCCCTCCCTGACGGCACTGCCCTCCTCGCCGGCACCGCCCGCGTCGTGATCACACCCCCCGTCGGCATCCACCTGACCGGCTTCGCCGGGCGCGCCCCCTCCACCGGCGTCCACGACGACCTCACCGCCACGGCTCTCCTGCTCGCCGAGCGCGATCCCTCCGGCGCCGCGCGCGACGACACTCGCGTCGCCGTCGTCGCGCTCGACCTCCTCTACATGCCCGGCGACACGCTCGTCCCCGCGATCAAGGCGCAGGTCGAGCGCGCCACCGGGATCCCGTCGGACCGCGTGCTGCTGTGCTGCTCGCACACCCACTACGGCCCCGTCCTCAACGGGCGCCAGGAGGGCGGCGAGGAGCCGATCGCCGTCGCCTACCACCAGGCGCTCGCCCACCAGATCGCCGGGGTCATCCTCGCCGCGTCGCAGAATCTGCGCCCGGTCACGCTCGCCGTCGGGCGCGGCAGCGTCAAGGTCGGCATCAACCGCCGCGAGCTCCGGGACGGCCGGATCGTGCTCGGCCAGAACCCGCCCGGCACGCTCGATTCGGAGGTCCTCGTGTGGCGCTTCGACGCCGCCGGCGGCCCCGACGTGACTCCCGGAGCCCCCGCCGGCTGGGTGCGCCGTTCGCCGGAGACCGTCGCCACCATCGTCAACTACGCCTGCCACCCCGTCTCGCTCACCTCCAGCACGCGGCACGTCAGCGCCGACTATCCCGGCGTGATGCGCGGCGTCGTCGAGAAGCTCGTCGGCGGGACGTGCCTCTTCCTGCAAGGCGCCGCCGGCAACATCAACCCGTCGCTCATGATCGCCGAGTGGGACGTACCGCGCCGGCTCGGCCACGCGCTCGGCGCCGAGGCCACCCGCGCGCTCCTGCTGGCCGAGCCCGTCGCCGCCGCCCCACTGCGCTTCGCCCGCCAGGCCGCCGGCCTTCCCGCGCTCACTCCCCCCTCGATCGACGCCGGCCGGGCGCGCGTCGCCGAGCTGGAGCAGGACCGCAGCCGCATCCTCTCGCAGAACCCGCCCAACGCCGGGCGCCTGTGGTGGGTCGATACCGTGCTCGAGCGCACGCGCAAGGGGCTCGACGCGCTCGAGAGCGGCCGCCCGCTCCCACCCGTCGACGCCACCTTCGCGGCGCTGCGGCTGGGAGACACGGCGCTCGTCACCAACCCATCCGAGCTGTTCTGCGAGATCGGCATGGCCATCAAGCAGGGCTCCCCGTTCGCCCACACCGCGGTCGTCGGCTACACCGACGGCGCCGTCGGGTACATCCCGACCCGCGCCGCGTACCCCGAGGGGGGCTACGAGGTCGAGCGCGCGTGTCGCGTCAACCCCGAAGCCGGGGAGCTGCTCCAGGAGACGTCGCTCTGCCTGCTCGGCAGTCTCCGGGACGGGTAGCCGCCGCCCGCGCCGCCCGCGCCGCCCGCGCGACTCATCTCGTCTACATAACGCTCGGCTACCATCGTCCCATGAAGCGCGTGAACATCCGCGATGCCTTCGCCGGCGATCCCAACCCTGGGCAGGAGGGGCTGGCCCAGGAGCGGGGCCATCTGGCAGCGGATGACGAAGGCTCCGAGGCGCTGCTCCTGGCGGTGCGCGGCGGCGAGCTGACCGTCGTCATCCCCGCCGGCCTCCCAGACGAGCACGCCGTCGACGACGCCGAGTGCATCCGCGGTGTCCTGCGCCTCGAGAACGAGCGCGTCTTCACCTTCGAGATTCAGTCCGGCGCGACCGGCGCCTTCTACGACGACGAGCCCGCCACGCTGCACCGCCGGCGCCAGTCGGGCGGCAGCGGCGGCCTCTCCACCGTCTCCTCCGGCCACGACTACATGGCCGATCCGCGTACGGGCGGCGCCGCGACCGGCACACCCGGCAAGCCGCGCGTCGCGCGCGACGTGATGACCACCGATCCAATCACGGCGCGGCCCGACCAGAGCCTTCAGGAAGCCGCCGAGCTGCTGCTCTATCACCGGATCAGCGGCCTGCCGGTGCTCGACAAGAAGGACCAGCTCGTGGGAGTGGTGAGCGAAGCCGACCTGATCGGCAAGCAGGGCAAGTCCGTCGCCGAGGTGATGAGCAAGCACCCCATCACCGTCAGCGCCGACGACCCGCTCGAGCTCGTCGCCACGACCATGTCCGCCCACCACATCAAGCGCGTCCCGGTCCTCGACGGTGGGAAGCTCGCCGGCATCATCTCCCGCGCCGACGTGGTCCGCTGGGTGGCCGGCCGCTAGCCGCGACTTGCCGCGGCATTGCCGCCCGGCGCTAGAGTTTGGGTATGCAGTCCCCGCAAACCGCCACCCTCGTCGACGTCTCGTGCCCGCAGTGCGGCGAGACCTACCACGTCAAAGAAGAGCACCTCGGCAAGAACCTCAAATGCCGCCGCTGCGACACGGTCTTCGAGCTTCGCGGGGGTCCCGGGGGCAGAGCCCCCGGCCGAGCCGAAGGCTCGGAACCAGCAACGGGAGCTAGGGGGTCCGGGGCGGGTGAATGGGCGCGCGCCGGAGGCGGAGGAGCGCCCAGAGGGCCGGCCCCTGGGCAGCGTCCCCCGGAAGCCGCGGTCGCTCACCCGATCGCAGTCACCGACGCCGACTTCGCGCGCACCGTCCTCCAATCAACCCAACCGGTCCTCGTCGACTTCTGGGCCCCCTGGTGTGCCCCCTGCCGGGCCCTCGCCCCCGCCCTCGAGCAGCTCGCCGCCGAGTATGCCGGCCGCGTCACCATCGCCAAGCTCAACACCGACGAGAACCAGCGCACCATGGTCCAGGCCGGCGTCCAGGGTCTCCCCACCCTCGTCCTCTATAAAGGAGGCAAGGAAGTCGACCGCCTCGTCGGCCTCCGCCCCAAGCCCCACATCAAACAAGCCCTAGACCGCGCCCTCGCCTAACCCTCCCGCGCGGGCCGCGCTACAGCAACTCCAGCACGCCCGCGTCCTCGTCGCGCGTGAAGTCGTCTATCACCTCGCGCGCTCCAGCCAGCACGCGCGCCACGTCGTCGGTCGTGCAGTTGCCCATCCTTAGCCACACCACCTTCGGCGGCGACCCGCGGAGCACGCTCAGCTCAGCGAAGTCGGCGTCTTTCGTGATGATCGCGTAGTCGTTCGCCGCCGCGTACTCCCACACCGCCTCGTCCGTTGCGCGCTCCAATCCCACCAGCGCGACGTGAGACACCCCGGCGTATGGGCCCGACAGTCGTGCGATGAGTCTTGGCGAGAGGTTGTGATCGAGCAGCAGCCTCACTGCGGAGCGACGACGAGGTGCCGCTCGCGATCCGCCGCGTAGCTCAGACACGCGCGGATGTCGCGCTCGGTGAGCTGCGGAAAGTCCTCCAGGATCTGCGCCTGCGTCATCCCGCCGGCCAGGTAGGACAGCACGTCGTACACCGTGATGCGCAGTCCGCGGATCACCGGCTTGCCGCCGCGCTTCCCGGGCTCAATCGAGATGATGTCCCGGTACGTATCGCTCTCGCCGTTCACAGGGCACGCTCTTCCGGAAGTCCGCAGCAATCGTAGCGCCTCCTCCAGGACGGCGCCGCCACCCGGCTGCTGGCACACCTTCTGCGCCGATCGGCGGTATGGCCTCCGACGCAGACACCCTCTCGCTCCTCCGGTCCGCCATCCATCCGCTCACCGGCGCCGCCGGGGACTACGACGCCCTGCTCGATCTGATCGGCGACGCGCAGTTCGTCCTGCTCGGCGAAGCCTCCCACGGCACCCACGAGTTCTACCGCGCCCGCGCCGAGATCACCAAGCGCCTCATCACGGAGAAGGGCTTCGCCGCCGTCGCCGCCGAGGCCGACTGGCCCGACGCCTACCGCGTCAACCGCTACATCCGCGACCTCCCGCTTCCCGAGACCGGCGACGCCGACCAGACCGCCGAGCATGCCCTGCGCGACTTCCAGCGGTTCCCCCAGTGGATGTGGCGCAACGCCGACGTCCTCGACCTGGTCGGCTGGCTGCGCGACCACAACGACTCGCTCCCCCAGGAGCAGCGCGTCTTCAACGCGTCCGTGCCGCACGCACCACACCTCGGCGGCCCCACCGTGCAGCGCAACCGCGTTGGCTTCTACGGACTCGACCTCTACAGCCTGTACGCCTCCATCGACTCGGTCATCCGCTACCTCGACCGCACCGACCCCGACGCCGCGAAGCGCGCCCGCGCCCGCTACGCCTGCTTCGAGCACTTCGAGAAAGACGAGCAGGCCTACGGCTTCGCGTCGGTCCGCGGCGGTGGGGAGTCCTGCGAAGACGAGGTCATCGCCCAGCTGATGGACCTCCAGCAGCGCACCGCCCAGCGCTCCCCCCACTCCACGCTCGACGTCGCCGACGAGGCCTTCTTCGCCGAGCAGAACGCGCGGGTCGCCAAGAACGCCGAGGCCTACTACCGCGAGATGTTCCGCGGGCGCGACACCTCATGGAACCTGCGCGACTCGCACATGGCCGAGACGCTCGACGCGCTCGCGACCCACCTCTCCCACTCTCGTGGGGGGACGGGTCCGGCAAAAATCGTCGTCTGGGCCCACAACTCCCACCTCGGCGACGCCCGCGCCACCCAGATGTCCGAGCGCGGCGAGCTCAACCTCGGCCAGCTCGCCCGCCAGCGCTTCGGCGACCGTGTCGTCATCGTCGGCCTCTACACCTACACCGGCACCGTCACCGCCGCCTCGGACTGGGACATGCCCGCCGACCGGAAGCGCGTTCGCCCCGCCCTCCCCGAGAGCTACGAAGCCCTCTGCCACCAGGTGTCCGACGCCGCCCAGGCGCCCCGCTTTTTCCTCCCCCTGCGCGGCGCCCGTCACGACGTCACCGCCGCGCTCGAGGCGCCCCGGCTGCAGCGCTTCATCGGCGTCATCTACCGGCCGGAGACCGAGCGCTGGAGCCACTACTACGAGGCGTCGCTCCCCTACCAGTACGACGCGCTCCTGTACTTCGACCACTCGCGCGCCCTCGAGCCGCTCGAGCGCACGCCGCGCTGGACCGCCGGCGAACCCGGTGAGCCCGGCGACCCGCCCCAGACCTACCCCTTCGCCGCCTGAGAGTCGCTTACTGGGCGGCGCCCCTCAGTCTGGCCGTCGCGCGCCGCGTCCCGCGGGCCGCTACTCGATGACCCGGTAGACCTCGCGCTTGGGCGTCGCCGCCAGCAGCCCCGAGATCTCACGCGACAGCGTCTGAAAGCGCGACTCTCCGGTCACCGACCCGATCTCGCGCTCCAGCTCCGCCAGGTCTCCCGCTTCCTGCTCGAAGATCAGGTCGGGCGCCCCCAGCGACGCGTAGTGCCCGCGCAGCACCCGCGGGCGCCGCCCGCCCGCCTGCGCCACGAGGTCCCGCAGCTCCTTCAGCTTCTCCTCCACCTCGTGCGTGTGCCCCGGCTGGGTGGCGAACAGCAGGCGAGAGACGTACATCTCGATCAGCTCCTTTAGCTCGGTGCGCCGGCCATGACAACCGGCCGGCCCACCCCGTGGGCTGCACGAACCCTGCCACCCAGGACGATCGGCCCATGCGCCGCCCCCGCCGCCGCCCCCGATTCCCTCCAAACATCTCTAGACTTTCCAGCCTTGATTACCCCATCCAGCGCCACGACGCCCATTCCGGCCGCCTGGCCGGGTCGAAACATCGCCGCCGCGCTGCTTGGCGCCGGCGCGTTTGCCTTTGTCTTCGCGGCGCGGCTCTCTCTGCTGCCGCTCCCGCGTCCGGCCGCCGGGCCGGTCATCACCCACGCCGCCCCCGCGGTCCCGACTGCGATTCCCACCCCCCGGCCCGCCTGGCAGCCGCCCGAAGGGCAGAGCCGCCCCTACACGGCGCGGGTCGAGCGCTGGCGTCCGATGGCGCGCCAGCTCCTCGCCGAGGCCTGGGACGAAGGCCGCCTCGACGGCCGGGCCGCCATCCTGGACGACGACTTCGTCCTCTCCATCATCGAGGCCGAGAGCGCCGGCGATCCCAACGTCACCTCCTGGGCCGGGGCCATCGGCCTGATGCAGGTCATGCCCTTCACCTTCGCCGAGATGCACACCGGCAGCAAGGCCAACGAGTCGCTGATCGATCCCGCCGCCATGTGGGACGTCGCCTCCAACATGCGCGCCGGGATCCGCTACCTCGCGCTCGCCCTCCAGGCGCACGACGGCAACCGCTACTGGGCCGCCGCCGCCTACAACGGCGGGATCGAGGCCGTCGCCGTGTGGCGCGCCGCCGGGCTGTACGCCGTCCCGCCCATCGGCGGCTACTGGGAGACCGCCGCCTACGCCCAGAAGGTCGCGCGCTCCTACGTCCAGCACCGCCCCAACGTGGCGTTGAGCA